>DATFVJ010000051.1:0-14444 GCA_035260365.1 Streptosporangiaceae bacterium | reverse complement strand
CTAGTGACGGCGGAACCTGAAGGCGAGGCCTAGCCCGGCGTCGCGGTGTTCGTACAGGCCGGCGCCGCCGTCTCCCTGGCCCGTCGCCACGGTTACGGCCAGAACCTCCCGCGCGATCATGTCACCGTGTTCGGCGAGCGCCCTGGTCAGATCGGGATCGGTGGCCGACCACCACAGCTCGATCCGGTCGGTCACGTCGAGGCCATCGCTCTTCCGCGCATCCTGGATCAGCCTGATGACCTCACGGGCGAGCCCAAGCCGCCGCAGCTCCGGAGTGATCTCCAGGTCGAGCGCGATGGTTTCCCCCGCGTCGCTGACGACCGCCCAGCCGGATTTCGGCGTCTCGGTGACGATGAGCTCGCCGGGCTGCAGCGTCACCGTCGTACCGTCCACCTCGACTGTCGCCTCGCCGGCCGCGCGGAGCCTGGACGCCACCGCGGCGGCGTCGGCGGCACTGATCGCGGCCGCCACCGCAGGCGTTCTGGAGCCAAATCGCTTTCCCAGTGCGCGGTAGTTCGGCCGCACGGTGAAATCGACCAGGTCGCCGCCGACATCACCGATGGCGCCGAGGTCGCGGACGTTCAGCTCGTCGGTGAGCTGGTCGCGCAGCTGCTCAGGCAGGTCCGCGAAACCGGCCGCGCCGACGAGAGCGCGCGCCAGTGGCTGGCGGGTGCGCACCGAGGATGCGGCCCTGGCCGCCCGGCCGAGCTCGACCAGACGACGGGTCAGCGCCATCTGCTCGGCGAGCCGGCGGTCGATGAGCGCCTCGTCCGCGGCCGGCCAGGCTGTCAGGTGGACAGAATCCGGCTGGCCCGGCGCGCGCAGCACGTCCCAGACGTAGTCGGTGAGGAACGGCATCGTCGGCGCCATCAGCGTGGTGAGCGTCTGCAGGCACTCGTGCAGCGTGGCGAAGGCAGCGCTCGCTTCCGGCGCTCCCGGCCCGGCCCAGAACCGCCGCCGCGACCGCCGCACGTACCAGTTCGAGAGGTCGTCGACGAAGTCGGCGATCCTGCGCCCGGCGCGCGCCGTGTCGAACTCGCCGAGCGCGGCCGTGACATCGGACACGACCGTGTGCAGTTCGCTCAGCGCCCACCGGTCCAGCAGCGACCGCTGCGCGGGCGGCGGTGCCTCGCCGAGCCTGCCCGGCCCCCAGGCGTCGCCCGTGGTGGCCGCGGCGTTGGAGTAGAGCACCAGGAACGACACGGTGTTCCAGTACGTGAGCAGGACCTTGCGGACGATCTCCTCGAGCGGGCCGTGGCCGACCCTGCGCGGCGCCCAGGGCGACCCGCTCGCCGCCATGAACCACCGCAGCGCGTCGGCGCCGTGCTGCTCCATGAGCGGGATCGGCTCGAGCACGTTGCCGAGGTGCTTGCTCATCTTGCGCCCGTCCTCGGCGACGATGAGCCCCAGGCAGAGCACGTTCTCGTAGGACGACCGGCCGAACACGACGGTGCCGACGGCCATCAGTGAGTAGAACCAGCCGCGCGTCTGGTCGATCGCCTCGCAGATGAACTGGGCCGGGTACGCCTTCTTGAACTCCTCGAGGCCCCGGTGCGGTGCGCCCCACTGCGCGAACGGCATCGAACCGGAGTCGTACCACGCGTCGATGACCTCGGGCACCCGGTGCGCCTCGCTCCCGCACTCCGGGCACGTGATGGTGACCTCGTCCACGTACGGACGGTGCGGGTCGAGGCCCGACAGGTCGAGCCCGGCCTGGGAGGACAGCTCGGCCAGCGAGCCCACGCAGGTCACATGCCCGTCCGGGCACTCCCACAGCGGCAGCGGCGTCCCCCAGTACCTGGTGCGGGACAGCGCCCAGTCGACGTTGTTGCGAAGCCATTCGCCGTACCGGCCGTACTTGATCGTGGCCGGGTACCAGTTCGTCCGCTCGTTCGCGGCGAGCAGTTTGTCCTTGACCGCGGTGGTCTTGATGTACCAGGACGGCAGCGCGTAGTAGAGCAGCCGGGTGTGGCAGCGCCAGCAGTGCGGATAGCTGTGCTCGTGGTCCGCGACGCGGAACGCCAGGCCGCGTTCGGTGAGGTCGGTGACGAGCCGTGCGTCGGCGTCCTTGAAGAACATGCCGCCGACCAGCGGGATGTCCGGGCTGAAATGGCCGTCCGGCCCGACCGGGTTGACCACCGGGAGCCCGTGCGCGCGGCTGGTGGCCAGGTCGTCGGCGCCGAATGCGGGCGCGAGGTGCACCAGGCCGGTGCCGTCCTCTGTCGTGACGAAGTCGGCCGTGACGACGCGGTGAGCATCGGGAATGTCAATGATCCCGAACGGCCGCGCGTAGGTGGCGCCCGCGATGTCAGTGCCCCTCACCTTGCCTGCGACGTACCAGCCCTCGCCGAGGACCTTCGCGAAAAGCGGTTCGGCCACGACGACCGAGTCGTCGCTTCCGGCGCGCCGCGCGACGACGTACGTCACGTCCGGCCCGGCCGCGACCGCCGTGTTGGCCACGAGGGTCCACGGCGTCGTGGTCCACACGAGCAGATCGGCGCCCTGCAGAGCGGGATGGGCGCCCTCGGGCAAGGTGAGCAGCGGGAAGCGGACGGTGACCGACTGATCCGTGACGGTCTCGTAACCGCCCGGCTGCCCGAGTTCCGCGTCGGAAAGGGGTGTGCCGCACCGCGGGCAGTACGGGCTGATCCGGTAGTCCCTGATCAGCAGGCCCTTGTCGTAGATGACCTTGAGCGACCACCACACCGACTCGATGTAGTCGGGGTCCATCGTGCGGTACGCGTGGGACAGATCGACCCAGTAGCCCATCCGCTCGGTCAGTTCCTCGAACGCGTCCACATGCCGCAGCACGGATTCGCGGCAGCGGGCGTTGAACTCGGCCACGCCGTACGCCTCGATCTCCTTCTTGCCCGACAGCCCGAGCTCCTGCTCGACCGCGACCTCGACCGGCAGGCCGTGGCAGTCCCAGCCGGCCTTGCGCGGCACGTGGTACCCCTGCATGGTCTTGAACCGCAGGAACAGGTCCTTGAAGACGCGCGCCTCGACGTGGTGCACGCCCGGCATGCCGTTCATGGTCGGCGGGCCCTCGTAGAACGTCCACCACGGCCCGGCCGCGGTCTGGGCCAGGGACCGCTCGAAGATACTTTCGTCCCGCCAGCGCTTGAGTATCTCCCGCTCGATGGCGGGCAGATCGGGCTGGCCGGGAAGCGCGGGGAAGAAAGCGTCCGGGTACGGACGCTCCTGCGGCTGGCGGGGTGGCATCTGGGGCGGGCCTCCTGCGATCGTGCGGAGAGGTCGCAACCTCTTTCGGCCGGAGGGACGAGAAACGCCGCTGGCGCTCCCGCGGTACCACCCTCCTTGGCCGCGCATGCGCGTGACCCACTCGATTCGCTGCTGCCGGGTCTACTCGGCGCACCCCGCACCTGCTGGCTGCTGTGCTGCCTTTCTTCCGGCGGCTCAGGGGTGATCTGGTCCGTCGCGCGGGCGCCGGGCTCGCACCATCCCCGGTTCGCTCCGTGCCCACCGCCGACGGCAGCTGTCCCCATCAACGCCTTGCAGATAGTCATGATATCCGCTGCGGGTGGACTGACGAATCCGAATTCCGGCCAGGTGGCCCGGCGGCGGCCCGGGGACCGGGGCGGCAAAGATGCCGGGCGAATGCGCCCCGCGGACCGTTCCTTGCGGCCATCTCAGCCACACGTGTGGCGGGCATCTCAGCCAAACGTGTGGCGGGCGTCACCCCCGGGTCGTACGATGCCGCGCTGGTTTGCCTCTCGTGCGTACGCGACTTATCCTCCGGTCACTGTCTGCATTCAAGATCAGCACGGAGGGAGGCCCGCATGGCGGGTACGGCGGGCATCAGCAAGGACGACGAAGAGCGGTCGCGTCA
The DNA here is from genome assembly GCA_035260365.1 of Streptosporangiaceae bacterium. GTDB lineage: Bacteria > Actinomycetota > Actinomycetes > Streptosporangiales > Streptosporangiaceae > DATFVJ01. Next base: position 10,594 of record DATFVJ010000051.1, on the reverse strand, counting down.
CCCAAGCCACGGTGGCCGGTCGCGGCCCGCGCGTTCCCGGCCCAGTCACGGCGCCAAGGGCGGCGCCGCCGTCCTTGCTGTCCGCGAGGGTGAGCAGCGCTGGTCGGAGGCGGAGCTCGCGGAGGTCCGCGCCCGGCTGGACGCGGAGATCGCCGGGTTGCGCGCCGAGATCACCAAGGCGGAGTCGGAGATCACCGCCCGCTTGACCGATGCTGTCGGCGACGCCGGCGACGACCAGGCCGACGCGGGTGCGAAGACGTACCAGCGTGAGCACGACCTCGCCCTGACCCACAACGCCAGGGAACTGCTCGCGCGGCACGAGCGCGCGCTGGCCCGGATGGCCGACGGCACCTACGGGATCTGCGAATCGTGCGGCAACCCGATCGGGAAGGCGCGCCTGCAGGCGTTTCCGCGCGCTACCTTGTGCGTGCAGTGCAAGCAGCGCGAGGAGCGCCGCTGACCATGCCGCGGGAAGCAGGAAGGTCAAGAACCGTGCCCGCACGATCCGCACAAGGCCAGGCCGTGCCACAGACCCCAGGTAGCTCCGCCGCCACCGGTCCCACGCCGCGGCGCAGAACCGACATCCTGCTCGCGGTGGCGGCGACCGTGCTCGTCTGCGACGCCATCACCAAGGCGGTCGTCGTCGCCGGGCTGTCCGGGCACCGGCCCGTGCGGCTGCTCGGCGGGCTGCTGACGCTGCAGGTCATGCGCAACAGCGGTGCGGCGTTCAACATCGGCACCTCCATGACCGTCGTCTTCACCGCGATAGCGGCCGGCGTCATCGTGTTCATCCTGCGTACCGCCCGCAGGCTGCGCAGCCTGCCGTGGGCGGTCACACTCGGCCTGCTGCTCGGGGGGGCCACGGGCAACCTCGCTGACCGGCTGCTGCGGTCACCCGCCCCGCTGCGCGGTTACGTCGTCGACTGGATCGAACTGCCGCACTGGCCCGTCTTCAACCTCGCGGACTCCGCGATCGTCTGCGGCGGCGCCCTCGCGATTCTGCTGTCGGTGAAGGGCATGCGGATCGACGGGACGCGCGACGCCGAGGCGCGCGCGGACCGGGCAGCGGGCAGCTGATGAGCGGGCCGCGGTGACCGGTGCGGGTGATCGCCGGACCGTAGCTGTGCCCGCCGGACTCGACGGTGAGCGGGTGGACGCCGCCCTGGCCCGGATGTTCGGGCTGTCGAGGGCGCGGGCGGCCGGTCTTGTCGCCGACGGACAGGTGCTCGCGGACGGCCGCCTTCCGGCCAAGTCGGACCGCGTGACGGCGGGGACCTGGCTCGAGGTGACGCTGCCGCCGCCGCCCGTCACGGCGCTCCAGCCCGGCCCGGTGCCCGGGCTCGAGGTGGTGTACGTCGACGCTGACATCGTCGTGGTGGACAAGCCGGTCGGGGTGGCGGCCCACCCGGCGCCGGGGTGGTCAGGCCCGACGGTGCTCGAAGGCCTGCTCGGCGCCGGCTACACCATCGCGACGAGCGGGGCCGCGGAGCGCCAGGGCATCGTGCACCGCCTGGACGTGAACACCACCGGCCTGATGGTGGTGGCCAAGAGCGAGCGTGCCTACAGCGCGCTGAAGCGCGCGTTCCGTGAGCGCGACGTGGACAAGGGATACCACGCGCTCGTGCAGGGTCATCCGGACCCGCTGCGCGGCACGGTCGACGCGCCGATCGACCGGCATCCGTCCGGTGACGGCAGGTTCGCGGTCGTGGCGGGTGGCAGGCCGAGCGTCACCCACTACGACACCATCGAGGCGTTCCGCGCGGCGAGCCTGCTCGACATCCGCCTCGAGACCGGGCGCACGCATCAGATCCGCGTGCACATGGCGGCCATCAGGCACCCGTGCGTGGGTGACCGGCTGTACGGCGCCGATCCCGTGCTCGCCGCTCGGCTCGGCCTCGACCGGCAGTGGCTGCACGCGGCGAGGCTCGCCTTCCGCCACCCAGGTGACGGGCACCGGGTGGAGTTCACCAGCGGCTACCCGGCCGACCTGGCGCACGCGCTCGCGCTGCTGCGGGCCGAGAGCTGAGCTGTCGGCCAACCGGGACCTGGCGCGCCCGCCCTTCGCGGCGCCGCCCGCCCTTCGCGGCGGCGCGATTCCACTGCCGGTGAGCGCGCCGCGACCCGCGGCAAGCGGTTTCCTGCGGCAGCAAGCGCAGGAAAAGAGGGCAATGAGGGCAGCCGGAGTGTCGTCTGGGCGCCGTCTCGGATGCCCCGTTAGGCTACGTTCACAGCCCACCCAAGCAAGCGCTGCCCGGGCGGCACAGCTAGCACGGCCGGGCCGGTGCGGTCGCCTCCCGCGGCGTGCCGGCCACTTCCCCCGGTCCTGATTCGCGACGTGTGCACCGCACGCGAGCCGTGGCATGCCCTGGCCCGCCGCACGAGGCTCAGCAGGAGGAAGATCGCACATGGCGGCAGCCCGGTCCCCGGCCTCGTTCGTGCACCTCCACGTGCACACGGAGTACTCGATGCTCGATGGGGCGGCGAAGGTGAGCCCGCTGCTGCAGGAGACGGCCAGGCTGGAGATGCCGGCGGTCGGGATGACCGACCACGGGAACATGTTCGGCTCGTACGAGTTCTTCCAGCAGGCCAAGAAGGTGGGTGTCAAGCCCGTCATCGGGATCGAGGCCTACCTGGCGCCCGAGTCGCGGCTGCTGAAGCGCCCGGTCTTCTGGGCCGAGGGCGGCCAGCGCGACTCCGACCCCGATGGTGAGGGCGGGGATGTGTCGGGTGCCGGCGCCTACACACACATGACCATGCTGGCGGCGAACGCCACCGGGCTGCGGAACCTGTTCCGCCTGTCGAGCCTGGCGTCCATCGAGGGGTACTACCGCAAGCCGCGGATGGACGCAGAACTGATCGCCGGGTACGCCGATGGGATCATCGCCACCACCGGCTGCCCCTCCGGCGCGGTGCAGACCCGGCTGCGGCTCGGCCAGTTCGGCAAGGCGCTCGAGGCGGCGGCCGCCTACCGGGACATCTTCGGTGCGGGCAATTTCTTCCTCGAGCTGATGGATCACGGGCTCGGGATCGAGCGGTCGGTCCGCACCGGGCTGCTCGACATCGCCAAGCGGCTCGATCTGCGGCCGCTCGCGACGAACGACAGCCACTACGTCACCAAGGACCAGGCGGAGTCGCACGAGGTCCTGCTCTGCGTGGGCACGGGCAAGACGCTCGACGATCCGAAGCGGTTCAGGTTCAACGGCGACGGCTACTACCTGAAGAGCCCGGCCGAGATGCGCGCGCTCTGGGACGGCGAAGTGCCGGGCGCGTGCGAAAGCTCGCTCGTGATCGCCGACCGGGTCGAGCCCTACGACGAGGTGTTCACGCCGATCGACCGGATGCCGAAGTTCCCTGTCCCCGAGGGCGAGACCCAGTCCTCGTGGCTGCGCAAGGAGGTGGGCCGGGGCCTGGCCCGCCGGTTCGGCGGCGACCCGCCACCGCAGGTGCGTGATCGCATCGACTTCGAACTCGGCGTGATCGAGGCGATGGGTTTCCCCGCCTACTTCCTTGTGGTCGCCGACATCTGCCAGTACGCGCGCGCGAACCGCATCGCGCTGGGCCCGGGCCGTGGATCGGCCACCGGGTCGATGGTCGCCTACGTCCTCGGCATCACCGACCTCGACCCGCTCGAGCACTCGCTGCTCTTCGAGCGGTTCCTCAACCCTGAGCGCATCACGATGCCCGACATCGACCTGGACTTCGACGAGCGCAGGCGGGGCGACATGATCCGCTACGTCACGGAGAAGTTCGGCGAGGACCGGGTCTGCCAGATCCTCACCTTCGGCACGATCAAGGCCAAGGCCGCCATCAAGGACGCCTGCCGGGTCCTCGGCTACCCGTACGCGCTCGGCGACAAGATCACGAAGGCGATGCCGCCCGACGTGTTCGGCAAGGGAATCTCGCTGTCGGGCATCACCGACCCCGCGCACGAGCGGTACAGCGAGGCCGCGGAGGTACGCGCACTCTACGAGGAGGAAGCCGACGTCAAGCGGGTCATCGACACGGCCCACGGGATCGAGGGCCTGACCCGCGGCAGCGGGGTGCACGCGGCCGGCATCATCTTGTCCGCCGAGCCGCTGCTCGACGTGCTGCCCATCCACCGCCGTGAGGACGACGGCGCGATCATCACAGGCTTTCCCTTCCCGCAGTGCGAGGAACTTGGCCTGCTCAAGATGGACTTCCTCGGCCTGCGGAACCTGACCGTCATCGGCGACGCGGTCGCCAACGTCAAGTCGAACCGGGGTATCGAGATCGACCTGGAGCGCCTCGCGCTCGACGACAAGGCCACCTACGAGCTGCTCTCGAGCGGTGACACGCTCGGCGTCTTCCAACTCGACGGCGGCCCGATGCGGAACCTGCTCAAGCTCATGGTCCCGACCGGCTTCGGCGACATCGCCGCCGTGCTCGCGCTGTACCGGCCGGGGCCGATGGCCGCCAACACGCACATCAACTACGCCGACCGCAAGAACGGCCGCCAGCGGATCGAGCCGATCCACCCCGAGCTCGCTGACGCCCTCGAGCCGATCCTGGGTGAGACCTACCACATGGTCGTCTACCAGGAGCAGGTCATGGCGATCGCGCAGCAGCTCGCGGGTTACTCGCTCGGCCGCGCGGACCTGCTGCGCCGGGCGATGGGCAAGAAGAAGAAGGAGATCCTGGACGCCTCGTGGGAGGAGTTCTCCACCGGGATGGCGGCGAACGGGTTCTCCGCCGGGGCGATCAAGGCCGTGTGGGACGTGCTTGTGCCGTTCTCCGGCTATGGCTTCAACAAGTCACACACCGCCGGCTACGGCGTGGTGTCCTACTGGACCGCGTACCTCAAGGCGAACTTCCCCGCCGAGTACATGGCCGCGCTGCTGACCTCCGTCGGGGACGACAAGGACAAGATGGCCATCTACCTGGCCGAGTGCCGCAAGCTCGGGATCAAGGTCCTGCCGCCCGACGTCAACGAGTCCGATCTGTTCTTCACCCCGGTGGGCACCGACATCCGGTTCGGCCTCGGCGCCATCAGGAACGTCGGGGCCAGCGTGGTCGCGTCGATCGTGGCCACCCGCCGGAGCAAGGGCAGCTACACCTCGTTCGCCGACTTCCTCGACAAGGCCGAGATCACCGTGTGCAACAAGCGCGTGGTCGAGTCCCTGATCAAGGCGGGCGCGTTCGACTCACTCGGGCACTCACGCAAGTCGCTGTGCCTGATCCAGGACCAGGCGGTCGACGCGGTGATCGGGGTGAAGCGCCAGGAGGCGATCGGGCAGTTCGACCTGTTCGGTTCGGCCGATGCGGACGGTGACGGGGATCCGGGCCCGCGCATCGGGCTGGATTTCGCGCTCAGCGCGGAGGAGTGGCCGCGCAAGTTCCTGCTGAGCCAGGAGAGGGAGATGCTCGGCCTGTACGTGTCGAGCCATCCGCTCGACGGGGCGCAGCGGATTCTGGAGCGGAACAGGGACATCTCCATCGCCGAGCTGCTCGCGTCGGGCCGCACAGAAGGCGACGTCACGGTGGCGGGCCTGATCTCCTCCGTGGACCGCCGGATCAACAAGAAGAGCGGCAACCCATGGGCGATCGTCACGCTCGAAGATCTTGACGCCTCGGTCGAGGTGCTCTTCTTCCCGAAGGTGTACTCCCTGTTCACGGGCGAGCTGGCCGGTGACGCCGCGGTTTCCGTCCGGGGCAGGCTGAACGAGCGCGACAGCACGGTGAGCATCTTCGCGCAGGACCTGACCCCGCTCGACATCTCCTCCGCCGGCCCGGGATCCGGGCCACCGCTCGTCATCGCGGTGCACCAGGACAAGATCACCGCTGGCCTCGCGGCCGAGCTCAAACACGTCCTGCACGCTCACCCTGGCCCGACCCGGGTGCACCTGAAGCTGGTGCGGCAGGGCAGGAACCCGTTGCTCATCGACCTGTCGGAGTTCTCCGTCGAGCCGAGCAACAGCTTCATGGCGGACATCAAAAGCCTGCTCGGCGCGACCGCGCTCGCCACGTCCTGAGCAGGCGCCGAGCGTTGATCCCGAACGGCTGCCGCGACGAGGCACACGCCTGATCCGCGCCCCTTCGGCCGTACAAGTTACCCAGGCGTCGGCGTGACGGCCATCTCGTTCATCAGGTGACTGGACACCAGGATGGTCCGGCCCTGGGCAGCGAGGTGCCTCATCAGGTTCCTGATCCACAGCACGCCCTCGGGGTCGAGCCCGTTCACCGGCTCGTCCAGGAGCAGCACCTCCGGGTCGCCGAGCAACGCCGCGGCGATGCCGAGCCGCTGGCTCATGCCAGCGAAAAGCCGCCCGCCCGGTAGCAAGAGGCGCGGCCGCCACGGGGATCCAATACGCTTCAGCACAGGATGGCTCTAGAACAAACGCCCGTTTCCCCCCGCCGCAGGCGCCGCTCACCTGCCCGCCTCGTGGTGGTCCTCGCCGCTATCGTCGCCGCGGTCGCGCTGCTCGGCGTGCCCGCCGGGTTCGCCTGGGCGGCGATCGTTCCCCGGGTGGCGGTGGTGGTCACCGGGCACGGCGCCGCGCAGGTCATCAACCCGGAGACGAGGGCGTTCATCGCCGCTGACGGCTGGTTCTGCGTGGTGGGCGTGATCGGGGGCCTGCTCGCGGGGGTGGCCGGCTACCTCGCGGCCGTTCGCAGGTACGGCTCCCTCGCCGTGGTGGGACTGGTCCTCGGCGGGCTCGCCGCGTCGTTCGTGCAGTGGTGGATCGGCCGTGACATCGGCCTCGCCGCGTTCCGCAGCTCGCTGTTCCTGGCCCACCAGGGCGCCGTCCTGCACGCCCCGCTCGTGCTCCGCGCGCACGGGGCGGTGGTCATTTGGCCGCTCACCACCGCCCTCGTGGTCGGGCTCGCCGAACTGCTCGCGGGTCAGCGGCGCGGCGGGCCGGTGCTCGCACCGCCGGGCGTTGGACGTGATCGCAGCGGCGCGGCCCCTAAACTTGGGGGGTGATTTCCGGAGCCGACCCGCGCGGGTCATCGCCTGCCGCCGCGGCCGATCCGCGCGCCCGCGATGTGCCTTCGAGCATGCCGCGCCGGCGCCCACAGCGCCGACGGTACCAACCTCGGATCGCCGTGCTTGACTACGGGTCGGGCAATCTCAGGTCGGCGCAGCGCGCCCTGGCCCGCGCGGGCGCCGATGCCGAGGTGACCGCCGACCACGACGCCGCGCTGAACGCTGACGGCCTGGTCGTTCCCGGCGTGGGCGCCTTCGCGGCCTGCATGGCGGGGCTCCGCGGCATCCGGGGCGATCAGGTGATCGGCAAACGGCTGGCGGGCGCGCGGCCCGTTCTCGGCATCTGCGTGGGCATGCAGATTCTGTTCGCCCGCGGCGTCGAGCACGGCGTGATCACGGACGGATGCGGCCTCTGGCCAGCCGCGGTCGAGCGCCTTGACGCGCCCGTGCTGCCGCACATGGGCTGGAACACGGTCCAGGCGGCGGCTGGCTCCGTCCTGTTCGCCGGGCTCGACCCCGGCACCCGCTTCTACTTCGTGCACTCCTACGCCGTGCGGACCTGGGAGCGCGGCGCGACCTCCCCGCTCATCTCCTGGGCGGAGCATGGGGAGCGGTTTGCCGCCGCGGCCGAGGACGGGCCGCTGTCGGCCACGCAGTTCCACCCGGAGAAATCCGGCGACGCGGGCGCGGTGCTGCTCAGGAACTGGCTGGAGAACCTGTGAACGACCCGCGCCAGGCGGGCCGCAAAAGGAGCGGATGGATGTTCTCATGGCGCTGACCCTGCTGCCTGCGGTCGACGTGTCCCGTGGCCTTGCGGTCAGGCTCGTCCAGGGGGCGGCAGGCACCGAGACCTCGTACGGGGATCCGGTCGAGGCGGCACTGGCCTGGCAGCGCTGCGGCGCGCAGTGGATCCACCTGGTCGACCTCGACGCCGCCTTCGGCCGTGGGACCAACCGCGAGCTGCTCGCCGAGGTGGTCGGCAAGCTTGACATCAACGTCGAGCTCTCCGGCGGAATCCGCGACGACGCGTCGCTGGCCGCCGCGCTCGGCACCGGCTGCGCGCGCGTCAACATCGGAACGGCCGCGCTGGAGAATCCGGGCTGGGTACGGGACGTGATCGCCGAGCACGGCGGCAAGGTTGCGATCGGCCTGGATGTTCGCGGCACGCGGCTCGCGGCACGCGGCTGGACGTCGGAGGGCGGCAGCTGGCACGAGGTGCTGCGTCGGCTGGAGGACGACGGCTGCCCGCGCTACGTGGTGACGGATGTGACCAGGGACGGCACGATGGGTGGGCCCAACCTGGACCTGCTGCGTTCGGTTTCCGCGTCGACGCCGCGCCCGGTGATCGCCAGCGGCGGCGTGGCCAGCCTGGACGACCTGCGCGCCCTCGCGTCCCTAGCACCTCTCGGCGTGGAGGGTGCCATCGTCGGCAAGGCTCTCTACGCTGGGGCGTTCACCCTGACCCAAGCGCTGGAGGCAGTGGCTGCATGAAAGCACGGAAAATCTCCTCGGGGACACCGTGGGAACCAGTGGTCGGTTACAGCCGCGCCGTCACGGCAGGCGATTTCGTACTCGTCAGCGGATGCACCTCCGTGCGGGACGGCACGCTGCTGCACGAAGGCGACGCCTATCACCAGACGGCGCAGGCGATCGCCAACGTGGCATCGGCACTGGACCGCCTCGGCGTGGGCATCTCCGACGTGGTGCGCACCAGGATCTTCGTGACGGACATCAGCCGGTGGGAGGAGTACGGCCGCGCGCACGCCGAGGCGTTCGGCGACGCGCTGCCCGCGACCACCATGGTGGAGGTCTCCCGCCTCGTCGACCCGCGGATGCTCGTCGAGGTCGAGGCGGTCGCCTACCGTCCCACTGGCGACGCAGAGGGACAGCGCGCTGGCGCGGTCGCATGACGGTGGCGGTACGCGTCATCCCATGCCTGGACGTGGACGAGGGCCGGGTGGTCAAGGGGGTGAACTTCCGGTCGCTGCGCGACGCCGGTGACCCGGTGGAGCTCGCCCGCGCCTACGGCGGTGAAGGGGCCGACGAACTCGTCTTCCTCGACATCACCGCGTCGAGCGGCGGCCGCGACACCATGTACGACGTGGTGGCGGCCACCGCCGGGGAGGTGTTCATCCCGCTGACGGTGGGCGGCGGCGTGCGCGGCGAGGGCGATGTGGACCGGCTGCTGCGCGCCGGCGCCGACAAGGTGTCGCTGAACACCGCCGCGATCGCCCGGCCTGGCCTGCTCGCCGAGGCGGCGGCCAGGTTCGGCTCGCAGTGCGTGGTGCTGTCGGTGGACGCCCGCCGCGCGGCAGGCACGCCGAGCGGTTTCGAGGTGACCACGCACGGCGGCCGGCGCGGCACCGGGATCGACGCGGTCGAGTGGGCGGCTCGCGCGGCCGCGCTCGGCGCCGGCGAGATCCTGCTGAACTCGATGGATGCGGACGGGACCAAGGCCGGCTTCGACGTGGAGCTGATCCGTGTCATCCGCGCCGTGGTGACCGTGCCGGTGATCGCGAGCGGGGGCGCGGGCGACCTCGCCCATTTCGGGTCGGCCGTCGACGCGGGCGCCGACGCGGTCCTCGCCGCGAGCGTGTTCCACTTCGGGCAGCTGCGGATCAGCGAGGTGAAGGACGCGCTGCGGGCTGGCGGGCACGTCGTCCGCTGACCGCCGGGCGGCCGCGGCTACGCAGCGGCGATCAGGCGGTCAGGCCGTCACGCGCCGGCTGGGGGGCCGGGAACGTGGCCCATACCAATTTGCCGCTCTGGCTCGGCGCGGTCCAGCCCCAGCGGTCACTGAGGGACGCTATGACGTGCAGGCCGCGCCCCGTCTCGGCAAAGTAGTCGGGTTCCTTCACGACCGGGACCTGCTCGCTCGGATCCGCGACCGCGCACAGCACGCACGGGCCAGGGTGCAGCAGGCCGATCTTGATCGGCCGGGCCGTAGCGAACCCCGCGGGCCTGGGCAGCGCGTGCCGCAGGGCGTTGGTCAGCAGTTCCGACACGACCACGCCGACGTCGTTGCCCAGGTCCGCCATGCCCCAGCGGCGCAACGTCGCCCCAGTGAAATCCCTGGCCGCCTTGACCGAGCCGTATTCAAGGCCGGGGGTTCGCGTGGCTACGCGGGGCGACCGCGTCCACGCGCCTGCCACGGGCACGGGTGTGAAGTACCGTCCGGCCGGCGCAGCCACCTCGAGCGCCGGCCGCAGCCAATCCAGGCACGCGGCGCCGCTCATCTGCATGGCCGCCATGCGCGCCGTGTGTGTTGTCATCACCATTCCTGCGGTCCGATCGGGCCGGGACAACGTAGTCTGTCCGGGGAAATCCTCCCGTATGCACGAGCCAGTTGCAAGGTCTGATTCAATCCCTAATGCACGTGCATTTGTTCGGTGCCGATCTGGTAACGCTGCGATAAACCTGCCACGGCCGCGCCCGCCGCCCGCCACCGGCGGGCGACATGGCGCACAACATGGTGGGTAAGGGACGAAACCTGCGTAAAGTGATATTGTGCGCTGTGCGCCCCGCAGCCAGTGCGACGGGCCACACGAGGATGGAATGGCCGCATGGGCGCGGGGGGTTGCGTGACATGCTTCACGGCGACGGCCCGGGGATGGCGCTGCTGCCCACCGGCCGCCTTCCCATTGCCCA
>DATFVJ010000050.1:0-6370 GCA_035260365.1 Streptosporangiaceae bacterium | reverse complement strand
GGCGCTGCGCAGCTTGGCCATCTCGGCCTGGGGATTGTGGAACCAGTTGGTGGACCACAGGCGCTGGAAGTTCCAGCCGAGCCGCTGCAGGTGCTCGCCGCGCAGCCGGTCGCGGTCGCGGACGCTGCCGGACTGCCGGTAGGACGCGCCGTCGGCCTCGATCGCCAGGACCATTCGATCCTGCTCGTCGGGGTGGGTGGCGGCGAAGTCGACCCGGTAGCCGCCCACGCCGTACTGCGGCACGACCTTGATGCCGCACTCGGCGAGCCGGTTGCGCACGTCGACCTCGAACGGGTTCAGCTCCGCCCCGCCCGACGCGCCGACGGCGGTTCCGCCGGATCCGGCGTACTCCAGGTAGTCGGCAAGCAGCCTGGCGCCCGCCTTGGTCACCCGATCCGGGTCGACGTCGTGGCTGGAGAAGGAGCTGACCAGGGTGAGCCGGTGTTTCGCCCGGGTGGCGGCCACGTTGAGCCTGCGTTCGCCGCCGTCGCGGAGCAGCGGGCCCCACTGGTAGCGCATCCGGCCGTCGGGGTGCTTACCGTACCCGATGGACAGGATGACCGCGTCCCGCTCGTCGCCTTGCACCCGCTCCAGGTTCTTGACGAAGAACGGCTCCTTTGAGTCCTCGGAGAAGAACTCCTCAAGGTCGGGGTGATCGGCAAGGGCCGCCCGCAACGCGGCGTCGATCCGCTCGGCGTGCCTGATCCCCAGCGCGATCACGCCGAGCGACTCACGCGGGCGGGTCCTCGCGTGCTCCAGGATCAGGTCGACCACCTCGTGCACCTCGGCGGTCACCGACGCTTCCTGGCCAGGCTCGGGACCCTGGGCGACCACGACGTGGCGCAGGCAGTCACCGCGGAACACCCCGGGAAAGGTGGTGAGGGCGCCACCGTAGATATGGGTGTTGGAGAAGGCCACCAGGCGTTCGTCACGGCTGCGATAGTGCCAGGTGAGCGGCCACGTCGGCAGCAGCGGGCGGAGCGCGTCGAGCACCGACTCGAAACCCGCACCGAACGAGACCAGGCTCTCGTCGTCGTCGGCCGACTCGTCGTCAGCGTCGCCGACCTGGCGGAAGAAGTTGGTCGGCGGCAGTTGCCTGTCGTCCCCCGCCACGACGATCTGGTGGCCCCGCATGATCGAGGGGATGGCGTCGGCAGGGACGATCTGGCTGGCCTCGTCGAAGATCACCACGTCGAAGAGCCTGGTCGCGGGCAGCACCTGGCTGACCATCAGTGGCGACATCGCCCAGCAGGGCTTGAGCGCGAACAGCACGTCGCTCGCCTGGTCGAGCAACCGGCGCAGCGGGAGGTGGCCGCGGCGTAGCGCCGCCTGCTTGCGGATCACCCTGGCCTGCAGGGGGTGCCGGTCGCTGGCGTCACGCAGCCGCTCGGCCCATGCGCGGCCTACCCGCGTCCGGTTGGCGGCCAGGTGCTGTACGTCGCGCACCCGGAAATCACTGGCGATCTCGTCGAGAGAATCGCCGCGGTGCGCCGCGTAGTAGGGGTCACGAACCCTGATCTGGTCGAGTATCGAGGAGTACCACGTGTGGTCGAACGCGGCGGCGGCCAGATCGGGCCCGGCTTCGCGGCGGGCCAGCTCGTCAAGCAACGGGCCGAGGCTCATCTGGTCGAACGCGGCGCCGAGCTCGTACAACCTGGGCAGTTTCCATGCCATGTCCTGATCGGCGGTGAGCGCGGCAAGCAGCGGCTCTGGATCGTCATCGATCCGGACGTAGGCCCGCAGCGCGGTGAGCTGGCGCTCACATTCCGCGTACAAGTTCGCCAGATCGGTGAAACCGGCCGGCGGCCGGGGGAGTCCCTCGTCCGTCCGAAGGCTCTCCCACTCCGCGAGCTGCCCAGCAGCGGCCGTCAGCGCCGCGCAGAGTTCCTCGCGGGCGGGGTTGGCACCCGCGATCCACAGCGAGCGCGCCTGCTTGCGGAGCGCCCGCCGCTCACCGAACCGCAGGCCGCCGCCGTCTCCGGTAGCCGCTGCGAGCGCTGCCGGGCTGGCCGAAAACACCTCGGGCGCCAACGTTCGCAGCGTCTGCCCGATAGCGGCGTACAGCCGCATCCGGCCAGCCCGCTCGAGATGGGTGCCCGGCCGGCGCAGGCCGGTCTCGTCGCTCGCCCGGCCGAGGCGATCGGAAAACATGGGCAGCGTGTGCGAGCTGAGCTGCGCCGCCAGACCGCAGGCATCCCGGACCTGGTCCGGGATGCGCAGGGCGGCACCGAACCAGGGCGTGCTCTGCGGCCGGAGCGTGAACCCGCCCAGGTGAGCGAACTCCCGCAGATCGTCCCTGATCCGGTCGGCGCCGCCGGCGTTGATCCGTTCCGGCGCGCCGAGCCGCACCGGGTTACGCGCTTGTTCGGGAATCCCGAGCAGTGCCGACTGGACCTGGAACGGGGTCACGCCCCACGGCTCGTGCACTTTGTGCAAGGCGGTGACGTGCTGGGTGAGCCGCCGCTGCCGATCGACCAGGCGCCGGTGCAGGTCGCCGTCGTCGGGGGCGGCGGTCCGCTGCGCCAGGTCCAACGTGGCGCCGAGGTCGCGGGCGATGCGCAGCCGGTCACGGGTTCCCTCGTGAATGTCGAGGACCACGTCGCCCAGGTCGACGCCCTTCAGGCGCGAAAGTACCGCGTCGATCGCCGCGCGTTTCTCCGCGACGAAAAGCACCTTCCTGCCCCGCGCGACCAGAGCGGCGATCAGGTTGGCGATGGTCTGGCTCTTGCCGGTGCCCGGCGGGCCGTGGATCACCAGGCTGCGCCCGGAGAGGACGGCGTCGATGGCGGTGCGCTGCGACGAGTCGGCGTCGAGCACCGAGTAGTCGTCCCTGGGCGAGTCGAGCACGGGGTCGGCCGCGTCGTCAGCGGACAGCAGCTCCTGGGCGACGGGATCGCCGGCGATGGCCGCGACCACGTCGCTGTCACCAAGCAGTTCGCCCGCCGCTTGCAGGTCCCTGACCATGGGCAGTTTGGCGTAGGTGAAGGTGCCGATCACCTGCCGGTCGACGATCTCGAAACCGGGGACCTCAGCGGCGTGCGCCGCCTGGCGGAGCAGGCCGCTGAGGCGCTCACCGCGCTCCTCGGCGAGCTTTTCTGTCTCCGCACCGAAGACGCTGGCGAGCTTGTGCAGCAGCACGGGGTTGACCTCGCTCTCGTCATCGAGCGCGAGATCGAAGTCGTCGTGCCTGGCCCGGGTGGGGGTGATCGTCAGACCGCGCAGCAGCACCGGGGCGGCCGGCTCAAGGAAAAGCTCGTCCCACCGCGCTATCCCGGTCGCGAGGTAGCCCGCCCGGATGCCGCGCTCCTCGAGCAGTTCACGCGCCTTGCGGTGGATCGCCTGGACGCGGCGGATCGCATCGGCCCTGATATCTACGTCGTTGAACAAGCGGGTGAGCCGGATGGACCCGGTCCGCAGGAACCGCTCGAGCGCCCTGGGATCGGCCTTGGCCAGATCGAGGGTGCCCGCACGCCGATCCTTGTAGTAGAGCAGGGTGTTACGCCCGCCCAGGTCAGTCAGCGCGGCCACCCAGTGCGCCTGGGCCGCCTCGATCAAATCGGCACGGCGGCTGTCGGTCTGCTCGGCCATCCGAACACCTCCGGTGGGAATGCCCGATCCTTCATGAAGATTCCCAAACTGTCGAAACTATTCCCGTGCCGGCCCGGTCCGCTGGTCCGCCGCGTGCTGTCGTGCCGGGGCCCGCGGACCCGGGCGCCACCGCCGGTGAGTGGCGGGCGGCGCCGCTGTGAGCGTAGCGGCCAGGGCCGCGGCCGTGCGGTCAGCGGCCGGACCTGGCGAAGTCCAGGGCCTCGCGGGCGAGCGCGAGCCACCCCAGGCCGGATTCCGGGTCGAGACTGAACCATTCCTTCATCGGTGTGCCCTTGTTCGCGTCGAAGCGGACGCCTTCGCCGTCCGCGATGAGCGCATCGACCCGCTCCGCGGGAAGCTTCAGCACCAGCCGCCCGCGTACCAGCATCGCGAAGATCTTGTTCTGGAAGCGGAGGCCGGATCGGCCGAAACCACCGCCGCCGCGCGGTGGCGTGACCCCCGCGACCGCGACGATCTCATCGACCAGGTCGTCGAAACGATGTTCTGGCGGGATCTCCCCGCCGCCCGCTGGGCCGCCTTCTGCTGGGCCGCCTTCTGCTGGGCCGCCTTCTCCTGGGCCGCCTTCTCCTGACACGACGACAGGGTACGCCCCGGCACTGTCAGCCGCACCGGCGACGCAGCCGCGGCCGCGGCCCTGGTGCGCTGATCCAGTCTCACGACAGGCCCGGCCGGACATCACCCGGCCGGGCCTGTTCCCGTCAGCACGTCGGCGATGCCCGCGACGTAGCGGCGATCAAAGTCCCGTCCGCGTCATGGGTGGGGTTGACCTCGGTCACCCCGATGCCGCCATCGGCTGCGGTACCAAATGCGGTAACGCAGATGCGGCAGGCCCTCGCGGCAGCCCGTTGAGGGGGAAGCACCGGCGGCGCCGGTGCCGCCGGAGCTGTCTGGTCAGGTGATGGGGGTGAACTGGACGTCGCGCCGGTCGGCGTCCGCTGCCGCGAAGGCGAGCAGGCGTTCGCCCTCGCGGGTGACGGCGTCGCGCTGCTGCGCGCGCACGGGCGCGAACAGCTCGACGGCCAGGACCGCGGCGCGGCGCGATCGGGTGATTCTCCACACACCGCGGGCGAAGCCGTCCACGAGCACGGTGCCGGGGAAGATGCCGTTCTTCGTGTACAGCCGCTTGCGGTGCGGTTCGCTGATGACGCGCGTGCGGTCGGCGTGGGACAGGATGAGGTTGTCGAACTCGGCGACCAGCCGCACCGGGGCCGGCGTGGCGGGGTCGGGCCGCGGGGCTGCTGGGAGATCGAACAGCTCGGTTCCGTTCTCGTCGCGGAAGACCCGCAGGTTCGGCCGCATCCGGTCGACGGCCTCCTGCAGCCGGGTCAGGCCGGACCACGCCTGCACGTCCCTGGCGGTGGCGGGGCCGAATGCGGCCAGGTAGCGGGCGACGAGAAGCTCCAGAGGCGGGTCTTCTGCCAGCCGGCGGCCGAGCCAGGTCTCCGCGCACGCGTGCGCAGCCTGGCCGGCGGCCCCCCAGATGGCGCGGGGCGGTACCTGGACGAGCGGCACGAGCGCCCGAACAGCCTGTGCCAGAGCCCCGGGCGGGTGCCCGGGCCATCGCTGCGACAAGAGCGTGCCGAGCTCCCTGAAGGTCCTCGGCTTGTCATCGACCAGGACGCGGCCGACGGCGGCGACGGCCCCGGCGTCCACACCCGCGAGCTGCTTGCCGAAGGTCGCTTGCACGCCCCGGTCGAGGACGGGCTGAACCAGGGGACGTAGCAGCAGGCAGTCGTGCGCGGAGACCAGGTGGATGGTCCCGCGCATCAGCGCGATGCGGACCACCCGCCGGTCAGCGATCAGCGCGGCGAGATCACCCGGCCGGAAATCGGCCAGCCGCGACCACAGTCCGTAATAGGGCGGGAAGGGCGCCTGCGCCTGCAGGCCGGCCAGGTGCTCGATCGTCTCGATCACCCGCCCGGCGCGCGCTTCGCCCGTGGGCAGGCGGGCCCGGCGCAGCAGCATCTGCCGATCGAGCAGTGCGCGGTTCAGCGCCTGCAGGCTCAGTACGTCGGCTGACATTGGTGATCCCTCCGGGCGAGTCCACGCTCCGGATGGTACCGATCTCGGTGCGGGTGACCGGGCGCCGCCCGCGGCCGAGCGTGGCAGGCCGCTATTTGCGGATGCCGCGTTGCCTGACCGCGTCGGCGATGTAGGGCGTCTCCACGTAGGTCAGCCCGGCCGATTCCACGATGGCACGTGCCTGCCGTGAGGTGGCCTCCGCCGTCCAGCAGCCGTGTGGGTCCTTCGCTCCGCCGCCCGCCAGGCCGGATTGGCTCCATACCGCGGTCGCGCCGAATTGCCTGGCCAGGGCGATGATGCCGGGCAGTTCGCTGACCGGCCGGTAGGAGTACACGAGGTCAGCATGCGTGGGCGGGTGGCCGGCCGGGTGGTCGAGCACCTCGCCGTCGCGCAACTCGTACACGGAATAGTTGTCCGGCTCTGGGCCGCCCTTGACGACGACCGTGTATCCCGCCCGGACGAGCGCTTCTGGCACGTCCCTGGTCGGCCAGTCCACCAGCAGGATGCTGTCCGCGGCGGCCAGGATCTCCTCGGCTTGGCTCATGGCCTCTCCCTGTCCGGCACTCCCTGTCCGGCGGCCGGGCCCCGCGAGGGCGGCTGCCGGGGCCGCTCTCTCGCCCCGCCGGCGCAGTCCTCAGGCAGCCTACCCCGCCAGCCCCGACGCGCCCTCCGCCGCGGTATTTGCCTGCCCGTTCAGGGCTGCGATGTGGGCGGCCGCGGTGCCAAGACCGGCGGGCCC
>DATFVJ010000049.1:0-7675 GCA_035260365.1 Streptosporangiaceae bacterium | reverse complement strand
GACATGGCCGGCCCGCCGGGCCGCAGCGTGGCCGCGGATCAGTCGTCGTGCTTTCGGCCCGCCGGCGGCCGGCCCGCGGCGCGGCCGAAGATCAGTCGCCGTGCTTTTCGAGGTAGGTGATGTAGAGGGGGCGCAGGCCCTCCGCGAGGTCACCCTTACCTGACGCGAGCGCGTCGGCTATCAGCGCGCTCAGCTTGATCTCGTCCCCGGTCGCGACGTCCGCGTGACCTTCGGCCGCCTCGGCCGCGGGGAGTTCGCGGAGCAGTTCCCAGAGGAAGGCGACGTCCATGTGCCGCACCGCCCGGTGCACCGCGCGGTCGTGCAGCTCACGCGAGGAGAGGGCCTCGAGATCGTCACGCTTCCCCATGAGGCCAACGATATAGGCCGCGCGCCAGCGCCCGGACTTGTCCATCGTGGGCGGCGACGCGTGGGCGGCGACGCGTGACTCGTGCCTGGACGTGCACCCGAGCCACGCGTCCCCGCGCATGTTTCGGGTGGGAAGATGGCTGTGGCCGTCCGGGTCACGGCCGGAACGCGCGTCGGTGCGGCGGCGCATCGCGATGTGATGGAGGCGGCGCATGGCAGCGACCGGGCGGATGAAGCGCTGGGGAATGACCCTTCCGCTGCTGCAGATACCGCTCACGGAGCAGCGTGACATCGTGGCCGGGCTCGGCGACCTCGGCTACACCGACGCGTGGTCGTCCGAGGTCAACGCCACCGACGCGTTCGCGCCACTGGTTCTGGCCAGCCAGTGGGCGCCTGACGTCCGGCTCGGCACCGCGATCGCGCCGGTCTATACCCGCGGCCCCGCGCTCCTCGCGATGACCGCGGCGACAATGGAGAGCCTCGCACCCGGGCGTTTCGTGCTGGGAATCGGGACCTCGTCGCCCGCGGTGGTCGAGCAGTGGAACGGGATCCCGCTCGACCAGCCCTACCAGCGCGCACGTGACACGCTCCGGTTCCTGCGGGCCGCGCTCGCGGGGGAAAAGGTGACCGAGGAATACGAGACCTTCACCGTGCGCGGGTTCCGGCTCGAGCTTGCGCTGCCGTCGCCTCCTTCGCTCGCGCTGGCCGCGCTTCGCCCGGGAATGATCAAACTGGCCGCCGCAGCGGCCGACGGTGTCATCACCAACTGGCTGTCGCCTGCCGACGCCCGGCAGGTACGCGCCGCGGCCGGCCCCGGCCCCGAGCTGATCGCGCGCGTGTTCGTCTGTCCCACCCCCGACCCCGAGATCGCCCGCGGCATCGGGCGGCGCCTGATCGCGAGCTATCTGACCGTCCCGGTCTACGCGGCGTTCCACACCTGGCTCGGCCGGGGGGATGCGCTGGCACCGATGCAGGCAGCATGGGCGGCGGGAGACCGCAAGCGGGCACTGGCCGAGGTCAGTGACAAGATCGTCGATGAACTGATCGTGCACGGCACACCGCAGGCGTGCCGTGAGCGCATCGCCGAGTACCACGCGCACGGCCTCGACACCCCGGTCATCATGATCATTCCCGCGCCTGGAGTCGACGTCGCGCGCGCCGTCAGTGACCTCGGGCCGCCCGGTTAAGCCTCAATCCGCCGATGGGTTGTGCCTGATCGTTTCTGGCGGCGGTCTGGCCGTTGGGTGACCTTCGGTGGTGGTGTGGGCGGGCTGCCGCTGACGGTTGTGCGGCGTGTCCACCAGGCCGGTGGGATCACCAGCGACCCGGAAGCGGGGCCCCGTACCATGCCTCGATGATCCGGTGAGCGATCGAGACGGGCGGCGGCAGCAGGATCTCACCGGCCTCGACCGCCGCCCGCAGGTCCTCGCGGCCGTACCAGCGCGCCTCGGCGATCTCGTCGTCATCGACGCGGATGGGCTCGAGGCCGCGGCCGTCGTCGACGGCCCGCGCGGAAAATCCGAGCATGAGGCTCTGCGGCATCGGCCACGGCTGGCTGCCGAGGTAGCGGAACTCACCGACCGAGATGCCCACCTCCTCCCGCGCCTCGCGCGCCACGGCCTGCTCGACCGACTCCCCCGGCTCCACGAAACCGGCCAGAATCGACACCCGCTTCCGCGGCCACTTCTGGTTCCTGGCCAGCAGGCAGCGGCCGGCCGGATCGAGCACCAGCATGATCACCGCTGGATCGACCCGGGGAAAGTGCTCGCTGCCATCTCGCGGACAGACCCTGATATGACCGGCCGCAGCCAGCCGGGTGAGGGCGCCGCACCGTGGGCAGTGGTGGTGTGTGGCGTGCCAGTTGGCGAGGGCCACCGCGTGGGTGAGCAGCGCGGAGTCCGTGTCCCCCAGCAGGGCCCCGACCTGCCGCAGCCCGGCCCGCGCCACGCGGGCGGAAGGCGTGCCTGACGGCGGCCCGTCGCCGGGAAGCGGCCCGAGAACGGCGAAATACGCCACTCCCGCGGCGTCCACGCCGAGCAGGATCCGATCGCCGTCCGGCGCTTCCCCGGGCGGCACCAGGACCAACTCGGCCACGGCAGCGTCCGGGGGCCCGCCGCTGCCTGCCGAACCCGGGACTGCGCCGCCAGCGCTCCCGTAGCCGTCACCCCGGTCCCGATCGCTACTCCCGGCCGCGCCACCGCCACTTCCGCCGCTCCGGCTACTCCCGTCACTATCGACGCCATCGTCACGCCGGGTGCCCGGGTCGCCGGCGGCCGGGAACCGCACCAGGGCCTGTCCATCGTCGACGACGAGCACGCGCGTCCGGGGATCCGCCCACGCCTGTGCGAGCCACTGCGTGTCGTGGCGGCGATGCGCGACCCGATCCAGTTGGCCACGGGCAAGCGCAAGCCGCCCCAGTTTCATGGCGCCAGTCTCATGGCGCCGTCATTCTCGCTCACCAAGCCACCCACAACCGCACGCTTAACCGCTCATTGACGGCCGTACCGGCCGCCGGCCCGATCTCCGGTCCGGCCGCCGCCCTGATCTCCGCCCCGGCCGCCGGCCAGGCCGGCCTTGCCGATAACGGCGAGTTCGTCCCACAGGTAGGCGGCGGACTCGGCGCCCTTCAGCAGGAGCGGCATCTCGACCTTCTCGTTCGGGGCGTGAATGCGATCGGTGTTCAGCCCAACTGCCAAGAACACCAGCGGAGCGCCGAGAATGCCCGCCAGGCCGGCCTCCGGGCCGCTGCCGCCTTCCCTGGTGAAGACCACCTCCTGCCCGAATGCGCGCTGCATGGCGTCGCGCGCGGCGCGCACCGCGGGCGAGCGGATGTCGGAGCGGCACGGCCACACCCCGGGCCCGCTGAATGTGATCTGGGCCTCGATACCCGGCGGCGTGTTCGCGTCGACGTACTCGCGCAGCGCGGCCCCGACGGCCGCGGGTTCCTGGTGGGCCACCAACCGCAACGACACCTTGGCGTGCGCCGCGCGCGGGATGATCGTCTTTGGCCCGGGGCCGGTGTGACCGCCCCACATGCCGTTGATCTCAGCCGTCGGGCGCGCCCAGATGCGCTCCAGCGTGGAGTAACCGGCCTCGCCCGCGGCGGCGCCGCTGTGGCCGGCCGCGGCGAGCCAGTCCTTGTCCTCGAACGGCAGCCGGGCGAACAGGTCACGTTCCTCGGCGGACAACGGGACCACGTTGTCGTAGAAACGAGGCAGCGTGACCCGCCCATGCTCGTCGTGCAGGCCGGCCAGCAGTGCCGCCATCGCGTGCAGCGGGTTCGGGACCGCACCACCGAACGAACCGGAGTGCAGGTCGCTGTCCGGGCCGCAGAAGTCGATCTGGGCATCGATCATGCCGCGCATGCCCGTGCACATGGAGGGGACATCCTCCGCCCACATGGTCGTGTCGGTCACCACGATCACATCGCAGGCGAGACGGTCGCGGTGGTGGCGGAGGAGCCCGGCGAAGTTCGCCGAGCCCGACTCTTCCTCACCCTCGATGAGCAGCTTGAGCGTGACCGGCGGCGCCTGCCTGGGGCCGCCGGTCGACGCGGCGAGGCAGGCCCGCACGCCAAGCACGTGGAACAGGACCTGCCCCTTGTCATCCGAGGCGCCGCGGCCGATCAGCTGCCGCCCGTGCTCGACCGGGGTGAATGGATCGGTGTCCCACTGGTCCAGCGGCTCCACGGGCTGGACGTCGTGATGCCCATAGACCAGAACGGCTGGCGCTGGCGCACTCGCTGGCCACTCCGCGTACACGGCGGGCAATCCTGGCGCGCCCGGCTCGCCTGCCGGCCAGATCTCCACGATCGGGAAGCCGGCCTGCCGCAGGTACCCGGCCAGCCAGTCCGCGGACCGCGCGACGTCGGCGTGGTGGGCCGGGTCCGCGGAGATGGACGGGATGGCCAGCCAGTCCTTGAGCGCGGTGAAGAACTCGGCCGCGTTGGCGTCGACGTATCCCCTGACATCCATGATCGCGCTCGCTCCTCGTCTCGTGCCGGTCGTCCGGCGGTGGCTTACGAATGACGTCGCCGTCACGCCGGCGTGAGGTGGAAGCTGTCCGGCGGGCGTTCGTCCCAGTCACCGTCGGGGTCAAGGTCGGGCAGCGATCCGAAGACGGCCGGCATGGCCGACTCGAACGCCCCCCTCGACTCCCACAGCGAGAGCCCGATGACCCTGCCGCTGCGTGCGTCGAGCCATGGCCCGATCGCGATGAGCCCGGGCGCGCCCTGGGCGGCGTCGGCCACACGCCGCATCGACGCGACGTTGTCTGCTACGTGTTCCGGCTTGGAATACTTGATGGCCAGGTGCACGAACACGCCCGGCGGCCACCGGCCCGGGTCGCCGCCGAAGCCCGCAGGTGTCATAACCGCGTCCCCTCCCTCAGATCGCGGCAAGTATCCGGCGAATGGTGGCCGCCGCACAACTCGTGATCTTGAACAGCCAGGCGCGCTACGCGCTGGCCGGCGGAACGGTCATGATCAGGGCTTCGAGACCGGCTGCGTCAAGGAGGTCGGCTGGC
Organism: Streptosporangiaceae bacterium; assembly: GCA_035260365.1. GTDB lineage: Bacteria > Actinomycetota > Actinomycetes > Streptosporangiales > Streptosporangiaceae > DATFVJ01. The sequence continues at coordinate 2,785 of DATFVJ010000049.1, read as the reverse complement.
CGGACCGTCGCGTCCGCGCGGACGTAGTAGAACGCGGCCCGCACGCGCGTGAGCGGCACGCCGGCCAGGCCCGCCCAGGCGAGCCGGTAGGCAGCCAACTGCACGGCGACCGCGTGGCCTTCCGCGTCTGTCCGCGGTGGCCGGCCCGTCTTCCAGTCCACCACGTCGAAGAAACCGTCGCGGGAGTCCGCGAAGACCGCGTCGATCCGGCCGCGCACCAGCCGGTCACCGATCAACGTCTCGAACGGCACCTCGACCTCGGCGGGCACACGGGACGCCCACTCGCCGGCCTCGAAGCTCGCGCGCAGCGGGGCAAGCTCGGCGTCGGCGGCCTCCGGCCCGTCGTCGGCCGCACCGGGTAGATCGTCGGGATCGATCAGGTGCTGCTGGCCGAACCTGGCCTCGAGCCAGCGGTGGAAGGCCGTGCCGCGCCGGGCCTGCGGGGCCGGCGGCCGAGGCATCGGCCGCCGCACCCAGCGGGCGAACTCGCCTGGATCGGCAGCCAGCGAGACCAGCGAGGAAACCGACAGACGTGCGGGCAGGTCGACGGGAATCGCCAGGTGCCCGCGGCGCGCCGCCCGTTCGGCGAGCAGCAGCGCCGCGTCTCGCGTCCAGGCCGCGGCCAGCGCCTCATCCGCAGCGCTGAGGCCGGCCGGCGGGGCGCTGAGCCCGGGCGGCGCGGCGGGTGAACCGGGTGACCCCGCGGCCGGCGCAGCGGACGAACCGGGCGACCTCCCGGGCGAACCGGGCGACCCCCCGGGCGAACCGGGCGACCCCCCGGCCGGCGCGGCGGGTGAACCTGGTGACCCCGCGGCCGGCGCAGCGGGCGAACCTGGTGACCCCCCGGCGGGCACCGGCGACGCGGCTGAGCTTGGCCGCTGGCCGGATGACAGCCGCGCGAGCTCGCGCTCCACCATCGCCGCAGCGGCCACGGTGGCGTGGTACCGCGAACCGGACGGTGTGGACGGCCACGGAGCCGCGGGCGTATCGGCGAGCACCGGGTTTTCCGCGTCCTCGGCGGGCGCCGGGGCCCACGACCACACCCGGCCCGCCCCGGCCGCGCACGCCGCGCGCACCTCGGAAAGGAACACCGACGGCCCGAGCGGCGCGAGACCGTCGCCCCACCAGTAGCCCGAGCAACCGAGCCAGAACGCCGCCCTGGTCGCGGCCACGTACGCGAGGCGCCGCTCCTCGCGCAGATCCCGCGCTTTGGCGGCGCTGGTGAACTCGTCGATGGCGGCAGCGTCCAGGCCGGCCAGACCCGGCAGGTCGGCCGCGTCACCACGCAGCACGAACGGCAGCTTTCTCGGGTTGTCCGTCCACCGGGTCGACACCCGGGGCTTGGCCGGGAACAGCTGGGCCTTGTCACCCGCGCAAAGCCCCGGCACGAACACCACCGGCCACTGCAGTCCCTTGGCCGCGTGCACCGTCATCAGCTTGACGCTGTCGGTCTCCCCGACCCGGCCCGCCTCGAGGCCGAACTCCTCGGCCTCCGCCGCGGTCAGGTAGCTGAGGAACGCGCCGAGCGTCGGCTGCTCCTCGTCGCCCGCGAACGCCGCCGCCGCGTCGGCGAACGCGTCGAGGTCGGCGCGGGCGGCGGCGGGGTCGGCACCTGGCCGCGCCGCCACCTCGATGTCCAGGCCCAGCGCTCGCTCGGCTTCGAGGACAAGATCCGGCAACGGCTGCCCGACCTGGCCGCGCAGCATCCGCAGCTCGCCCGCGAGCGCGGCCAGCCGCACGTGGCCGGCCCGCGAATACGCGGACGGGTCGCCCAGGTCATCGAGCGCTTCGACGAGACTGGCCGGCTCAGCGGTCATGTCCGCGATCGCTTCGCTCACCGGATCAGCCCCCCCATCGGCGGGGTCGCCGCGCCGCCCGGATCCTGCCTGGCGGGCCAGCTCACGGGCACGCCTGCCGAGCACGACAAGATCGGCCGGGCCGATCCGCCAGCGCGGCCCCGTGAGCAGGCGCGCGACCGCGTCCGACGCCCCGGGATCGTGCAGCACCCGCAGCGTCGCCACGACATCCTGCACTTCTGGCACGGTCAGCAGGCCGCCGAGGCCGACCACCTCGACGGGGATGCCGCGGTCCTCCATCGCGCGCCGCAGGACGGGAAACTGCGTCCGCTTGCGGCAAAGGACCGCGACATCGCGGGGGCGCACGCGGTCGTCGCGCCCGTCCGGCCAGCGACTCCCGTCGGGCGCGACACCGGGCGGGAGCGCGAGCAACTGCATCAGCCGTTCGGTAACCCACGCCGCCTCGTCGGCCGCGGTGGGCAGCAGGGCGCACGAGGTCATGCCCCGGCCGGCCCGGTCGGGCGCGGGGACGAGCCGCGGCACCTCCGCGGCTTCGGCCCGCAACTCAGCCTGCAGCGCGGCGGCCACGTCGAGAATCCGCTCGCTGTTGCGGAAGCTGGTGGAAAGCAGCGCGAGCCGGGGCGTCTTCGCGTGGCCTGATCCCGTCGCGAAATCGCTGCGGAACCGGCGCAGGTTGCCGGCGCTCGCGCCCCGCCAACCATAGATCGACTGGCACGGGTCGCCGACCGCCGTGACGGCGTGACCGCCCGAGAACAGCGCCCGGAGCAGGACAAGCTGCGCGTGGCTGGTGTCCTGGTACTCGTCGAGGAGCACGACCTGGTAGCGAGCACGCTCGGCCGCACCGACGGCCGGATGGCGCGCCGCGATCGTGGCGGCCAGCCGGATCTGATCGCCGTAGTCCATGACCTCCCTGGCGGACTTGGCCGCGTCGAAGGCCGTGACCATCGGCAGCAGTTGCTCACGGGTCT
>DATFVJ010000048.1:0-13550 GCA_035260365.1 Streptosporangiaceae bacterium | reverse complement strand
AGGCCAGCCGCGACCAGCGCCTCGCGATCGTGGGCGGCGGCGACATCGTGGTCGACAATTCGGGGTCCCTGGCCGAGCTCGACCGGCAGGTCGGCGACCTGTGGGCCGAGTTGCGCCGCCGCGCGAAGGACGGATAACCCCCACGATCCCGAACGGCTGCCGCGCGCCGCACCACCCCAGGGAATGCGCCGGCCCTGGGGTGGCGCTGAAGCGGTTGCGGGCGTCCGTTCGCGCCACCCGGCCGGCCGGTTCACCCGAAGCGCAATCCCGGCGCCGTGGTGACGCGTCAGGATTGTCAGACCGCCGCCGTACAGTGGAACGAGCCCCATCGCCAGGAGGAGTGAACCGTGCGCCCAGTGACCGACCTGCAGCGCAAGGTCTCGCCGTTCGAGGTTGTCACCGACATGGTGCCGTCAGGCGACCAGCCGCAGGCGATCGCGGAAATGGAGCGGCGGATCCAGCGCGGTGCGGAGCACGTCGTGCTGCTCGGCGCCACCGGCACCGGCAAGACCGCCACCGTCGCATGGCTGGCGGAGCGTGTGCAGCGGCCCACGCTCGTGATGCTCCCCAACAAGACGCTCGCCGCCCAGTTCGCCAATGAGCTGCGCGAGATGCTCCCCAGGAACGCGGTCGAGTACTTCGTCTCCTACTACGACTACTACCAGCCAGAGGCGTACATCCCGCAGACGGACACCTACATCGAGAAGGACTCCTCGATCAACGACGAGGTGGAGCGGCTGCGGCACTCCGCCACCAACTCGCTGCTGACCCGGCGGGACACGATCGTGGTCGCGTCCGTCTCGTGCATCTACGGGCTCGGCACACCGCAGGAGTACGTGGACCGCATGCTGCGGCTGCGGGCCGGTGACACGATCGAGCGCGACACGTTGCTGCGCAGGCTCGTCGGCATGCAGTACAACCGCAACGACATGGCGTTCACCAGGGGGACGTTCCGGGTGCGGGGGGACACCATCGAGGTGATCCCGGTGTACGAGGAGCTCGCCGTCCGGATCGAGATGTTCGGCGACGAGGTCGAGCGCCTGATGACGCTGCATCCGCTCACCGGCGAAGTGATCACCGAGGACAAGGAACTGTACATCTTCCCGGCGTCGCACTACGTGGCGGGCCCGCAGCGGATGGAGCGGGCCATCGCGGGCATCGAGGCGGAGCTCGCCTGGCGGCTCGCGGAACTCGAGCGCCAGGGCAAGCTGCTCGAGGCGCAGCGGCTGCGCATGCGCACCACCTACGACATCGAGATGATGCGCCAGGTCGGCACCTGCGCGGGCATCGAGAACTACTCGCGGCACATCGACGGGCGTGAGCAGGGCAGCCCGCCCAACACGCTGCTCGACTACTTCCCGGAAGACTTCATGCTCGTGATCGACGAGTCGCACAACACCGTGCCGCAGATCGGTGCCATGTACGAGGGAGACGTGTCGAGAAAGCGGACCCTGGTCGAGCACGGGTTCCGGCTGCCGAGCGCCATCGACAACCGGCCGCTGAAATGGGAGGAGTTCACCGAGCGGATCGGGCAGACGGTGTACCTGTCGGCCACGCCCGGCCCGTACGAGCTGCAGGAGGTCGCCGGTGACGTGGTCGAGCAGGTGATCCGCCCGACCGGCCTGGTGGACCCGCAGGTCGTGGTCAAGCCGACCAAGGGCCAGATCGACGATCTCGTGCACGAGATCAGGGCGCGCGCCGACCGCAACGAGCGGGTGCTCGTCACCACGCTGACCAAGAAGATGGCCGAGGATCTCACCGACTACCTGCTCGAGCTTGGCATCCGGGCGCGCTACCTGCACAGCGAGGTGGACACCCTGCGCCGCGTGGAGCTGCTGCGTGAGCTGCGGCTCGGTGAGTACGACGTCCTGGTCGGGATCAACCTGCTGCGCGAGGGCCTCGACCTGCCCGAGGTGTCGCTCGTCTCGATCCTGGACGCGGACAAGGAGGGCTTCCTCCGCTCGGGAACGTCGCTGATCCAGACGATCGGCCGCGCCGCGCGGCACGTCTCCGGCCAGGTGCACATGTACGCCGACCACGTGACGCCGTCCATGCAGCGGGCCATCGACGAGACCAACCGGCGCCGCGACAAGCAGGTCGCCTACAACGAGGCGCACGGCGTCGACCCGCAGCCGCTGCGTAAACGTGTCGCCGACATCCTCGACCAGCTCGCGCGTGAGGACGCCGACACGGAGAAACTGATCGGCGGTTCCGGGCGCAGGCAGAGCCGCGGCAAGGCGCCCGTGCCAGGACTGGTGCCACGGGGCGGGGCGGCGGACGCGGCCGCGCACGGCGGCGCGGGCGGGCTGCCGCGCGGCGAGCTCGTCGCGCTGATCGAGCAGCTCTCCGACCAGATGCGCGCGGCAGCGGCCGAGCTGCAGTTCGAGCTGGCGGCGCGCTACCGCGACGAGATCAAGGAGCTCAAGCGTGAGTTGCGCGGCATGCAGGCGGCGGGCATCTGACCGGCACGCCGCCGCGGGCCATCCGCTGGCCCCGTTCCTGAGCCGCCTGTGTGCCGTGTGACGCTGCCGCAGGCGTGAGGTACGAGGTTGGTTGCGCACCGGCCGGTTCTGCGCCCAGGCGCCCGTTCAGATCGCCGGAGAGGGACGCGCCGGGCAGGGCCGCGTCACCGCGCAGGCCCGTGCCGCCGCGGGCCGGGCCGCGTCACCGCGCAGGCCCGCGCCGCCGCGCAGGTCGTTCGGCCGCGCGTGACCGCGCCGCCTGCGGGTCCGCGCCACGCGTCAGCCGTTAAGGTCGATCCGGGTCAGCGCGTGGGAGAGCGCGGCCTCCCAGTCCGCGGCGGTCCTTGTCGCCCCCGGCCGGGCCGGTTTGACCCGGTCGAGCGCGGCGAGGGCGCACCGGACGACGTCCGCCGGGCGCGCGGAGGTCACGCTCGCGTCGCCGAGCTCAAGCTCGTGCTGCAGGTTGTCGCGGCCGTGCCCGGGCACGGCGTCGAGCAGCAGCACGTGCCGCCCCACCACCCGGGCCTCCGAGCACGTGTCGCCTGAGCTTGTGATGACCAGGTCGGCGGCGGCCATCAGCTCGGGAATCCGGTCGGTGTAGCCGAAGACGTGCAGCCGCGGCTCATGCTGAGCCGAGCCACGGAGCCTGGCTTCGAGCTTCCTGTTCCGCCCGGCGACCGCGAGCACGTGCAGGCCGGCCCGGGCGAGCGCGGTGGCCGTCACCGCGAGCGGCCCGAGCCCCCACGCGCCGGACATGAGCAGCACGCACCGGTCGCTGCCTGGCACGCCGATCCCGGCGCGCGCCTCCTGCTGCGTGGGGGGCCGGTAGAAGCCGGGCCGCACCGGCGCTGGCACGACCGCCACCTGGGCGTCCGGCTGGAACCGCAGCACCGCGCACTCGGCCGCGCGCGACGTGACCAGGTACAGGTCGGTATGGGGGTGGACCCACAGCCGGTGCGGCGTGACGTCGGTGCAGAAGACCACGTGCGCCGTGTCACGGTAGCGGCCGCGGGCCGCCCCGGCGCCGCGGAGCCTGCTGACGGCGGACGCCGCGGTCGCGAAGACGGAGATGATCAGGTCGGTGGGATCGGCGTCCAGGTGCCGGCGCAGGCGCGGCACGATCTGGCCGCGTGCCGCCGCGTCGGTCAGCAGGGCCAGCCGGCTGCCCGTTCTCAGCGTGGTGAAGTGGTAGGCGTCGTAGAGGCCGGGAATCGCGAGCATCGACCGGAACACGGCCTCGCCGGCGGACCCGCCGGTGCGCCCGAGCAGGCGCATGGCGTCGAGCGTGAGCGTCGACCAGCCGCGCGCCTGGAGCGAGTCGGCGCACGCCTGGGCCATGACGTCGTGGCCCATCCCGAGCGAGCCGGAAAGCAGCAGGGCCTTCCTCATGAGACCGGCCCCGTGCCGCCGGCCGGCTCACTCTCCAGGCACCAGTCCAGGTAGCGCCGCACGCCCTCGGTGAACGACGTGCTCGGCGACCAGCCGAGCACCTCCTTCGCCAGTGCGTTCGACACGCTGCGCCCGGTGTAGTCGGCCGCGCGGGCCGGCACGTGCTCGACAGGTACCGGACGGGCGAGCCTGCGCACCGTGTCGGCTACCTCACGGACTGACACCGGCGTGTCACCCTCGAGCGCGAGCGTCTGGTCCTCCGCGGACGGCGAGAGCGCTCGGACGTGGGCGTCGGCGAGATCTTCCACGTACACGTAGTTGCGCTGCTGCTCACCCGTGCCCGCGATGGTGATCGGGTCGCCGGCCAGCGCGGCGCGGGCGAACCTGGCGACGACGAGCGCGTCGCGCATCCTGGGTCCGTACGGGATCCCGTACCGCAGGATGGTGAAGTGCTGGCCGTACATCTGCCGGTAGCTGTGCACGAGGAGCTCGCTGGCGACCTTGGTGGACACGTACACATGCCCGGCCCTCGGCAGCTCGATCGGCGCCTCCTCGGTCAGCTCGCCGTTGCCTGCGGCGGCACCGTACACCCAGACCGTGCTCGCGAGCAGCACCCGCCCGCAGCCCTGCCTGCGGGCGGCCTCGAGGACGCACGCGGTGCCGTCCACGTTCACCCTGACCGCGCTGAGCGGGTCGGCGGCGATCAGGTCGACGTCGCTCGCGCCCGCCAGGTGGAAGATGGCGTCGCTGCCGCCCACCGCGGCCTCGAGCGCGGCCTGGTCGAGGATGTCGACCCGGCGGTAGCTGGCGTCAGGGTTTCGCTGCTGCGCCGCGATGTCGAGCACGAGCACCTCGTGACCGGCCCTGATCAGGTTGTCGACGACGTGTGAACCGATAAACCCGCAGCCTCCGGTCACGACGACTCGCATACTCACTCCTCAGACTCCGGCAAAGGAGCTGTAAGCGCGTGACACGGCGGCCAGTACGTGGTCCACCTCGTCGTCGCGCATGTCCGAGTGCACGGGAAGGCAGACATGCCGTGTGCACATATCTTCCGCCACCGGCAGCGGCGCCACGGCGTATTGCGTGAAGACGGGCTGCATGTGCAGCGGTACGTCGTAGACCTCGCCGGACAGCCGCACGCCGTGCCGTTCCGCGAGCTCCCGCTTGAACCGTGCCCGGTCGATCCCGGGGGGCAGGACCGCGATGTACTTGTAGTAGTTGCTGCGGCAGCCGGGCGGCTCGGTGAGCGGCTGCGGGCCGCCCGCCTGGGTGAGCTGGCCGGTGTAGCTGGCCGCGACGCTGCGGCGGCGGGCGATGGCGGCGTTCATCCGGCCCATGTGCACCAGGCCGGTCACGGCGTGCAGTTCGCTCATCCGCATCGCGGAGCCGAGCCGCACGTGATGATTGGCCATGAAGGCCCCTTTGCCCTGGTCGCGGTAGATCCGCGCCTCGTCCCGCACGTGCGCGGAGGTGGTCAGCACCATGCCACCTTCACCGCTGGTCACGACCTTGGTCGGGTAGAAGGAGAAGGCCGCCGCGAGCCCGAAAGAGCCGGCGAACCGGCCGTCGTAGCTGCTGCCGTGGGCGTGCGCGGCGTCTTCGATGAGCGGAATGCCCTGCTCGCCGCACAACTGCCTGATCTCGTCAACTTCCGGTGTGATGAGCCCGCCGACGTGCACGAGCACCACCGCGGCCGTCGCGGGCGTGAGCGCCGCGGCCACGGTGGCCCGGCTGAGCGCGAACGTGGCCGCGTCGACGTCGGCGAACACCGGCGTGCCCCCGGCCTGCAGGACCGCGGCGGCAGTGGCGAAAAAAGTGTTCGCTGGCACGATCACGTTACGCCCGGTGACCCCGGCCGTCCGCAAAATGATGTCGAGCGCCGCCGTTCCGCTGGCCGTCGCGACGGCGTGGGGTGCGGCATGGGCCGCGCCGAACGCCGTCTCGAAACGCTCCGTATACCGGCCGAGCGTCAAAGCTCCGCTGGCCAGGATGTCCATTATGGCCGCCGCGATTTCCGCCCTGTCCTCTTCGGGGAACACCACGCGCGCCGCTGGCACTTCCACCCAGTACCTCCCGTATCAGCTGTGCATGCGTCAGCCATGGAATGATCCCATGAAAGAGGAGACGGAATGGAAAAGGGGACCACGCGGACCGGCCTCGCCCGCCGCGCGGGCGCCGTCCGCGCGGCGGGCGCCGCTGGCGTCACTGCTGCCACTGCTGCCACTGCCGCCGCTGCTGGCGCCGTGACCGGCGCCGCCGCCGGCTCCGCCGCCGGCGGCGCGGCCGCCGTGATCGCGCACGCCGCCCCTGGCATCACCGCGATCGGCCCGCTGCGCAGAAAGTGTTTTCCCGCGCTCGCCGGTTTTGGCGCCCCCGGCCATATCGCGCTCACCTTCGACGACGGGCCCGACTCGCGCTCCACCCCGCGTTTCCTCGACCTGCTCGCCGCCCGCGGCACGCACGCGACGTTCTTTCTGCTCGGATCCATGGTGGCCAGGGCGCCCGGGCTCGCCGCGGAGATCACCGCGGCCGGCCACGAGGTCGGCGTGCACGGCTGGGACCACAGGTACCTGCCGCTGCGCGGCCCGCGCGCGGTACACGACGACATCGCCCGGGCACGTGACGCCGTGGCCGCGGCGACCGGCGCGGTCCCCGCATTCTACCGCCCGCCGCACGGCGTGCTGAGCAGCGCCGCCCTGGCCACGGCCGGCCGGCTCGGCCTGACCCCGCTGCTGTGGACGTGCTGGGGCAGGGAGTGGGTGGCGGGGGCGACGGCCGAGTCGGTGCTCGCCACGATCCGCCGTGACCTCACCGCGGGCGCGACGGTGCTCCTGCACGACTCGGACTGCACCTCGCCGCCCGGATCGTGCCGGTCCGCGCTCGGCGCGCTGCCCGCGCTGCTCGACGAGTGCGCCGGCCGTGGCTGGCGGGTGGGCACCGCGGCGGAACACGGGTGTGGGGCGGGTGTGACGGCGTGATATTGGTGCTGCTGTCAGCTTGTTTCACTAGCCGATTGGCGCGAGGCTGGGCAGGGTGTGGTTGAGTCTCGCGAGCGCACTCGCGGCCGCGTGCTGTTTCGGCGTCGCATCGGTCATCCAGGCGCTCGCCGCCCGCTCCGCCAGCCGCGGCTCGGCGCGCGTCAGCCCGGGGCTGCTCGTCCGGATGCTCGGGCAGTGGCGCTTCGTCGCGAGTCTCGTCCTGGACCTCGTCGGTTTCGTCGCTCAGCTTGTCGCGCTGCGCCGGCTGCCGCTGTTCGTCGTGCAGGCGGCGATCGCCTCGGCCCTGGCGGTGACCGCGGTCCTGTCCGCGTGGCTGGCCAAGCACGCGCTCGCGGCCCGCGAGTGGCTGGCGGTGATCGCGGTCACGATCGGCATCGCGATGCTCGGCTCGTCGGCGGGCGCCAGCGGGGCGGCGGACGTCGGCGACGAGTTCAGGCTCGGCCTGATCATCACGGTGGGCGTCCTCGGCCTGGCCGGTTTCGCCGCCGCGCGGCTGCACGGCCGGGCGCGGACGCTCGCGCTCGGCTCGATCGCCGGGCTTGGCTACGGCGTGGTCGGGGTCGCCGCGCGGATCCTCACCGGCTTCACTCCCACCGACCTCGTGCGCGACCCGGCCAGCTACACCCTCGCGGCGGCCGGGATTATCTCGTTCATGTTCTACACAGCGGCGCTGGAGCACGGCGACGTCACGACGGCGACCGCGGCCACGGTCCTCACCGAGACCGTGCTGCCCGCGACCATCGGCATCCTCTTCCTCGGCGACACGACCCGCCACGGGCTGGTCGGGCTGGCTGCCGCCGGGTTCGCGCTGGCCGTCGCGGGCGCGCTCACCCTGGCCCGGTTCGGCGAGACGGAGCCGTCAGGCGATCTTGGCCGGGCACCGGACAGCCCCCACGCCGTGCCCGACACGCAGAACGCACATTAGGGCATGTCCCGTAGCTGCCGCGGATGCGGCATCCATTGGTGCGGGGGGCACTGCCAGTCCGGGGGACGACCCCCGGACCCCCGCATTGGGGGGTCGTCCGCCGGGGAGTACCACCGTTCGCCCTGTGTCGCTGCGAGGTCTGCTGCTGGTCGGCTGTTATCCTGGTAGTCCGTGGGAAGGACAGAGCAGGCACGGTCGACGCAAGCACGGCCGCCCGCCATCGCATCGACCACGGGAGCCTAATTTGGCTGCGTCACCACTCGTCTCAAGGCCAACCGACACCAAGTACGTCTTTGTCACCGGGGGAGTCGCGTCCAGCCTCGGCAAGGGCCTGACCGCCTCCAGCCTCGGCCGGCTGCTCAAGCTGCGCGGGCTGCGGGTCACCATGCAGAAGCTGGACCCGTACCTGAACGTCGACCCCGGCACGATGAACCCCTTCCAGCACGGCGAGGTCTTCGTCACCGACGACGGGGCCGAGACCGACCTCGACGTCGGGCACTACGAGCGCTTCCTCGACACCGAGCTCAAGGGCGCGGCCAACGTCACGACCGGCCAGATCTACTCCAGCGTGATCGCCAAGGAGCGGCGCGGCGCCTATCTCGGCGACACCGTCCAGGTCATCCCGCACATCACCAACGAGATCAAGTCGAGGATCACGGAGATGGCGGGCCCGCAGGTGGACGTCGTCATCACCGAGGTCGGCGGCACCGTCGGCGACATCGAGTCGCAGCCGTTCCTCGAGGCGATCCGCCAGATCCGCCACGAGATCGGCCGTGACAACTGCTTCTTCCTGCACATCTCGCTGCTGCCCTACATCGGCCCATCCGGTGAGCTCAAGACCAAGCCGACCCAGCACTCGGTCGCGGCGCTGCGGAGCATCGGTATCCAGCCGGACGCGATCGTCTGCCGGTCGGACCGGGCGATCACCCAGGAGCTCAAGCGGAAGATCAGCCTGATGTGCGACGTCGACGAGGAGGCGGTCGTCTCCGCGGCCGACGCGGTCTCGATCTACGACATCCCGAAGGTCCTGCACGCCGAGGGACTCGACGCCTACGTCGTCCGCCGGCTGGGCCTTCCGTTCAGGGACGTGGACTGGAGCGACTGGGACGAACTGCTCCGCCGGGTGCACCGGCCGGCCCGCACGGTCACGATCGCCCTCGTCGGTAAGTACGTCGGCCTGCCCGACGCGTACCTGTCGGTCACCGAGGCGCTGCGCGCGGGCGGTTTCGCCAACGACGCGCGCGTCAACATCCGGTGGGTGACCAGCGACGACTGCGCGACACCGGAAGGCGCGGCGCGGCGCCTCGACGGCGCGGACGGGATCGTCATCCCCGGCGGGTTCGGCGTTCGCGGCATCGAGGGGAAGATCGGTGCCGTCATGTACGCGCGTACCCGCGGCATCCCGCTGCTCGGCCTGTGCCTCGGGCTGCAGTGCATGGTCATCGAGTCCGCCCGCGCGCTCGCCGGTCTCGACGGCGCCAACAGCGCCGAGTTCGAGCCGGACACACCGTATCCCGTCATCGCCACCATGGACGAGCAGCGGGACGTGGTCGCGGGTGAGCGCGACATGGGTGGCACGATGCGGCTCGGCCTGTACCCGGCGGTGCTCGGCGAGGACACCATCGTGCGCTCCCTGTACGGCAGCGACCTTGTGCAGGAGCGGCACCGGCACAGGTACGAGGTCAACAACGACTACCGCGAGCGCCTCACCCAGGCGGGGCTCGTCTTCTCCGGGCTCTCGCCGGACGGGCGGCTGGTCGAGTTCGCCGAACTGCCCCGCGGCGTCCACCCGTTCTTCGTCGCCACGCAGGCGCACCCGGAACTGCGGTCCCGCCCGACCAGGCCGCACCCGCTGTTCACCGGCCTGGTGACGGCCGCGCTCGAGCACGCCAGGGTCTCCGCGCGGCCCGCCGGGGGCAGGCCAGGCAGTAACTCCATCTTGACCAGCGCATGACCGCGCCGCCGTTGGGCGACATCCCCACGTGCTGGCAGGTCCGCGACACGCTGCCGCGCTACCACGGCAGCGTGTTCAGCGTCAGGACCGACTGGGTCGTCATGCCGGACGGCGAGGTGGCCGACCGCGACGTGGTGGAGCACCCGGGCGCGGTCGCCGTGCTCGCCATCGACGACGGCGGCCAGGTGCTCATGGTCCAGCAGTACCGTCACGCGGTGCGCCGGTCGCTGTGGGAGTTGCCGGCCGGGCTGCGTGACGTCGACGGCGAGGCGCCGCTCGCCGCCGCCCGGCGCGAACTGCTCGAGGAGACCGGTTACCGCGCGTCGGACTGGCTCACCCTGGTCGACTTCTTCACCTCACCCGGCATGAGCAACGAGCGGATCCGGATCTTCCTGGCCCGGGGACTGACCGAGGTGCCGGCCGCGCAGCGGCACTTCGCGCCGCGCCACGAGGAGGCGAGCATGCAGGTCGCGTGGGTGCCGCTCGACACGGCCGTCAGCGGGATCTTCGCCGGTCAGATCCACAATCCCACCGCCGTCGTAGGTATCTTGGCCGCGTACGCCGCCCGGCCTGGCGGGTTCGCTGCGCTGCGCGCCGCGGACGCTCCCGAGGGCTGACCGGCACAAGCTGAGAAAGGTCTGATGGTCATGAAGGTGGGTGTCCCCAAAGAGATCAAGAACCACGAGTACCGGGTCGCGATGACCCCGGCGGGCGTTCACGAACTCGTGCGCGGCGGCCACGAGGTCCTCATCGAGGCCGGCGCGGGCACCGGCTCGGCCATCCCCGACGCTGACTTCACCGCCGCGGGCGCGACCATCCTCCCCACCGCGGACGCCGTGTGGGCGGCGGGCGACCTGATCCTCAAGGTGAAGGAGCCGGTGGCGGAGGAATACCACCGCATGCGCAAGGGCCAGGTGCTCTTCACCTACCTGCATCTGGCCGCCACCCGCCCGTGCACCGACGCGCTGCTCGGCGCCGGGACCACGTCCATCGCGTACGAGACCGTACAGCTGCCCGACGGGTCGCTGCCGCTGCTCGCGCCGATGTCCGAGGTGGCCGGGCGGATGGCACCCCAGGTGGGCGCGCACCATCTGCAGCGCGACGGCGGCGGACGCGGCGTGCTGATGGGCGGGGTGTCCGGCGTGTACGCCGCCAAGGTGGTCGTGCTCGGCGCCGGCGTCTCCGGCATGAACGCGGCCGCGATCGCGCTCGGCATGCAGGCCGAGGTGCTTCTCCTCGACAAGAACGTGGCCAGGCTGCGCTCGGCGGACGCCATCTACCAGGGCCACTGCCAGACGATCACGTCCAACGCGTACGAGGTCGAGCGGGCCGCCCTCGACGCGGACCTCGTCATAGGCGCGGTGCTCGTGCCGGGCGCGAAGACGCCCAGGCTCATCTCCGACGATCTGGTCAGCCGGATGAAGACCGGGTCCGTCCTCGTCGACATCTCCATCGACCAGGGCGGCTGCTTCGAGAGCTCGCGGCCGACCACGCACGCCGAGCCGACCTACCGCGTGCACGACTCGGTCTTCTACTGCGTCGCCAACATGCCGGGCGCGGTGCCGCACACGTCCACCTTCGCGCTGACCAACGTGACGCTGCCCTACGTGGTGGAGATCGCGAACCGCGGCTGGCGCGAGGCGCTGCGGGCCGACCCGGCGCTCGCGCTCGGGCTCAACACGCACGAGGGGATGGTCACCTGCCGGCCCGTCGCCGGGGCACACGGCCTGCCCTACACCGAGCTCGAGGAGGTGCTTGGCTGACCGCCACCGGCGAGCTCGACCGCGAGGTGCGCGGCTATCTCGAGCACCTCACGGTCGAGCGCGGACTGGCCAGGAACACGCTGGAGTCGTACCGGCGGGACCTGCTGAGGTACACGTGCGCGATGGCCGCGCGGGGCAGGACGAGCCTCGCGGCCGTCGCGGAGGAGGACGTCGCGGCGTTTCTGGCCGGGCTGCGGCGCGGCGGCGACGGGCGGCCGCCGCTGTCCGCGGGCTCCGCGGCCCGCGCGGTGGTCGCCGTGCGCGGCCTGCACGCGTTCGCGCTCCGCGAGGGCCTGGCCGCCACCGATCCGGCGCGCGAGGTGCGGCCACCCGCGCCGCCCAGGCGGCTGCCCAAGGCGATCTCCGTCTTCGACACCGAGCGCCTGCTCGGCGCGGCGGCGCCGGCCGCGGCCGGCGAACCCGCGGGCCTGCGCGACCGCGCGCTGCTCGAACTGCTTTACGGCACCGGGGCGCGGATCTCCGAGGCGGTGGGCCTCGACATCGATGACCTTGACCTGCGCCGATCCGGCGGTGACACCACCGGCGCCGTTCGGCTGGCTGGTAAGGGCGGTAAGCAGCGGGTCGTGCCGGTCGGCAGCTACGCGCGCGCCGCGCTCGACGCGTACCTCGTCAGGGGACGTCCCGCGCTCGCCGGCGCAGCGGGGGCGGCCCGCAGGCACGCGGCCGGCGCCGCGGTCTTCCTCAACGCGCGCGGCGGCAGGCTCACCAGGCAGGGCGCGTGGATGGTGCTGCGCGCGGCGGCGGGGCGGGCGGGACTCGCCGACGTATCGCCGCACACGCTGCGGCACTCGTTCGCCACGCACCTGCTCGACGGCGGCGCCGATGTGCGCGTGGTCCAGGAGCTTCTGGGCCACGCGTCGGTCACGACGACCCAGGTCTACACGCTCGTGACCGTGGATCACCTGCGCGAGGTGTACGCGGCCGCGCACCCCCGCGCGCTCGGCTGAGGACGCACGCCGCGCGCGGGCCGGCCGGGGCCTGGGCCCGCGGCCCGGGCCCGCGCCGGCCGGTTCGCCGCACGAAAGCGGATTGTGGTGTGAACGGTGAGTCGGCTTGCCGCCCGCCTGCGCAGGCTCTAGTGTCGCCAGCCAGAGGGTCCCAGGGTCGTCTGCCGGGGAGGTACGCAGCTGGTGGCAGCAACCCAGACAACAGCGAGCATCACGCAGCCGGGCGTGGGGACCGGTCCGACCGGGCGGCCGCTGCCTGCGCTGCCCGAGCCGGAGCCGCTCCTGACGCACGGCCCCGCGCGCATCGTCGCTGTCTGCAACCAGAAGGGTGGGGTCGGCAAGACCACCACCACGATCAACCTCGGTGCCGCGCTCGCCGAATGCGGCAGGCGCGTCCTGCTCGTCGACTTCGACCCGCAGGGCGCGCTGTCCGTCGGGCTCGGCATCCATCCGCTGCAGCTCGAGTACACGGTCTACAACCTGCTCATGGAGCGCGGCGTGACCGCCGCGGACGTGGTGCTGAAGACCGGTGTGGACGGCATGGACCTGCTGCCGAGCAACATCGACCTGTCCGGTGCCGAGGTCCAGCTCGTGCACGAGGTCGGCCGCGAGTACGTGCTCGGCGGTGTGCTCGAACCCGTGCTGCCCGAGTACGACATTCTCCTGATCGACTGCCAGCCGTCGCTCGGCCTGCTCACCGTCAACGCCCTCGCCTGCGCGGACGGCGTGCTCGTGCCGCTCGAATGCGAGTACTTCGCGATGCGCGGCGTGGCGCTGCTGATGGAGACCATCGACAAGGTCACCCGCAGGCTGAACCACAAGCTCGCCATCGAGGGCCTGCTCGCGACGATGTACGACTCGCGCACGCTGCACTCGCGCGAGGTGCTTTCGAGCATCGTCGACGGGTTCGGCGACACGGTCTTCCACACAGTGATCAGCCGCACGGTGCGTTTCCCCGACGCCACGGTCGCCGGGGAGCCCATCACGCGCTTCGACTCCGCGTCGATGGGCGCGTCCGCATACCGGGATCTCGCCAAGGAGGTGCTGGAGCGGTGGCGGATGGCCGGTCCAGGCGGGTAAGACTGCC
>DATFVJ010000047.1:0-5327 GCA_035260365.1 Streptosporangiaceae bacterium | reverse complement strand
CGCTCGGGAGCTAAGACGATCATCCTGGGCAACCGTGGGTCGGGCAAGAGCGCGATCTTCAAGGTCCTCGCGAGCAGAGAACGGTCCTCGGGCAGCCGCGTCATCGAGCTCGCGCCTGAGGACTACCAGATCCAGCATCTGAACCTCGCCGCGGTCCAGTCCTTCGGCGTGCATCCCATGTTCCACTCCTACCTCGGCGTCAAGCAGGAAGCCCGCCGCTGACCCCGCGCCTGGCCGCAGCATCCCCTGATCGAACACACGTTTGAAGCAACGTCTATAATCGGGCGCATGACGGTCGCGTTCCAGGGCTCGCTGCTCGACGCGGGCGATGAGGTCGCCCTGCGCCCGCTCGGATCTTCTGTGCGGCGGACGGCGCTCGCCCACGGCGCGTGGATCGACCTACGGCCCGGGTGGATCGTAGGCGCAGACGCGCTGCTGCACCGGTTGCGCCGCAGCGTGGCGTGGCAGGCGGAGGAGCGGTGGATGTACAACCGCGTCGTGGCCGTACCGCGGTTGCTCAGCTTCTACGCCGAGGGCGAGCGCCTGCCCGACCCCGCGCTTGACGCGGCGCGCGCGGCGCTCGACGCGCACTACGGCGCGGAACTCGGCGAGCCTTTCGCCACCGCGGGGCTGTGCCTGTACCGTGACGGCCGCGACAGCGTCGCGTGGCACGGCGACACGATCGGGCGCGGCAAGACGCAGGACACGATGGTCGCGATCGTGTCGGTCGGCACGCCTCGCGCGCTGGTGCTGCGCCCGCGTGGCGGCGGCCGCGGGGTGCGGCACGAACTTGGCCACGGCGACCTGATCGTGATGGGCGGCAGCTGCCAGCGCACCTGGGAGCACGCCGTACCCAAGGCGGCCCGGGTTACCGGGCCCCGGATCAGCATCCAGTTCCGGCCACGCGGAGTCCGCTGACCGGTGCGGCGTGCGGCAGCGGGGGCTACCGCACGTCTTGCGGTGGCAGCACCTCGAAGGCCGGGTGCTTGGGCGCGACGGCCCGGATCTGCTCGTCGGTCGAGTCCGGGCCGACCCCCTCGAAGAAGATCCCGACCTCCGCCTTCCAGCGCTTCAGGTAGGCGCGAAGCATCGGCACCTTCTCGTCGTCGGTCAGCTCGCGGCCGCGGAACGCCTCGGTGTGCTTGCCCACCCGCAGTTCGCCGGTTCCGGCCACCCGCAGGTTGCGCACCCATTGGGTCTCGCCCCGTGGCGACACGAGGTAGCGCTTTCCCTCATAGGTGAGCAGGTTCACCGGCGTGGTGCGCCATTCGCCGCTCTTGCGGCCCTTGACCGCGAGTACGCGCGAGCCGATGACGCTGAAGCCACGGCTGGTCAGGAACGCCACGCCGCGGTTGAGGACGTTGCGGGTGAACCAGCCGGGGGCGCGATAGTGAGCGGGCATGGGCACAGTCTGCCGGAGCAACGTTCGCGCGTCACGCCGCGGGGTGATCCGGACGAACGCCAGGTGCGCGAACACACCACCGGCGGGCGCTCCACGATCGGCGGGCCGCGCGGCAGCCGTTCGGGCAAAGACCCGGGCTTAACGGCCGCCTATACTTCGGCAATCATGATGGATGGCCGCTCTGCCCGGCTCACCGGGCCGCTCTCGGCACGCGCCAAGCGGGCAATGGCGGTGGCGGGCGCGCTCGCGGTGGCCGCCCTGGCCGCGGTGGGCGTCTGGGCGGCGACCCATTCGGACACCTATGCCCACTCGGGCAACGGCTGCGTGACCGTGTCCTTGTCGAGTTCCACCGGCGGGGCGCTGCTGCACGACTGCGGCGCTGGCGCACGCGCCCTGTGCCGGACCGCGTTCGCCGCCCACGACAAGACCGCGCTGCTGACCCAGGCGCAGTGCCGTATCGCCGGCCTCGGGGGGCTGGCCTCACCGGCCGGGTCACCCAGACCCTGACCCGGCCAATCCTCAGCCGAGCAGCCCCGGGTAGAGCAGCGCGAGCTGGTGCGGGTAGGCGGCGATGAAACGCAGTTCGTCGTCGGTCAGCGGGCGGCCGGTGGCGGCGTTGCAGAGCTGGACGAGCTTGAACGTCAGATCCTCGTCCGTGACCGCCACGCCCAGGCCGTCCATCACGTGGCGGAAACCGGCCTTGCCGCCGTATTCGCCGGTCAGGACCACCCTGCCCGCCCGGGTGTGCCAGTCGTCTGGGGACGGCCCGAGCGCGCCCTCGTCGTAGAGCTCGTAGTTGCGGTGGTCCTTCAGCGCGCCGTCCGCGTGAATGCCCGACTCGTGGGCGAACGCGTTGCGGCCCGTGCCGACCTGGCCGTAGGGCAGCGGCTGGCCGAGGGCGTAGCTCGCCCACAGGCAGAAGCGGCGGGCCCAGGTGAGGTCGACCGCGTCGCCGATCTCCACGCCGTCGGGCAGGCCGAAGCCGTAGCGCAAGGCGAGGACGCAGGACACGAGGTCGGCATTTCCTGATCGTTCGCCGATGCCGTTGACGCACGTGTTGATCCACGCGTCCTGCCCGGCGTCGAGATCACCGAGCGCGCCGGAGACGGAGTTCGCGACGGCGAGGCCGAGGTCGTTGTGGCAGTGGGTCTCGACCGGCACGCCGACGGCGCTCGCGAGTTTGGCGAGGCGGTCGCGGATGCGCTCCGGCGTGTCGCCGCCGATGGTGTCGCAGTAGCGGACCCGGTCGGCGCCCGCCTGCCGCGCGGCGAGCCCGAATTCGATCAGGAAGCCGTCATCGGTGCGCGATCCGTCCTCGGCGTTGACGCCGACGGTCCGCGCGCCGCTCGCTTTGGCGACGCCGACCGACGCGGTCATCTCGCGGATGATCGCGTCGTGGTCGAGCTTGCCGCGGAACTTGCCGCGCAGCATCTGGTCGGACGTTGACATGGACACGTTGTAGTGGCGCAGGCCGAGCGGTGCGGCCTTGTCGACGTCGCCGGGCAGCGCGCGGCACCAGCCGGACAACCGCAGGTCACCGAACGCACCGGCGCCGGAAAGCGCGACCTGGGCGCGGATGTAGGAAACCTCGTGGAACAGGGCGGGAAAGCCGATCTCCGACTGGGCGACGCCGAGTTTGCCCAGATAGAAGTTGACCATCGTCTTGCCGAACTTCGACAGCCCGGTCCTGGCCGTCTGGACGCCGTCGCGGTTGGTGACGTCGAGGAAGTGGATGCGCGGCATGGTCTGCCTTTCGTCTCTTCTGTACGTCCAACTTGACACCATCCGCACGACTGAATCAATATTGATCAAAATCAACTATGCGGGGTTCTCGTGGTAGCAGGCGGGCAGGCCGGCGGATGGATCGGCGCGGCGGAGGCCGCGGCGCGGCTCGGTGTGAAATCCGCCACGCTCTACGCCTACGTCAGCCGCGGGGTGCTCGCCAGGCGCCGGTCGGGCGAAGGCCGCAGCCTGTTCGATCCGGCCGAGATCGAGCGCCTCGCCCGACGCGGCAGGCCGCGGCGCCCGCGCGGTCCGTTCGAGCTCGTCATCGAGTCGCAGATCACCGCGCTGTCCGGCGGCCGCCCGTACTACCGCGGCCGCGACGCGCTCGAGCTTGCCGCAACGGACGACTTCGAGGCCGTCGCCGGGTTGCTGTGGGCCGGAGCCACGGCGCCCGAGGCATCCGGGCGGGCTGCGCCCGGGGCTGCGCCGGTCTGGCGGGCCGCGCCCGAGGCGGTGGCGGCCGGGCGGGCGGCACAGTCCGGCCTGCCCGCGCGGACCCTTCCGCTCGAGCGCCTGCAGGTCATCACCGCCGCGCTCGCGGCGACCGATCCGCTGCGCCTCAACCTCGACCCGCCCGCGGTCGTGGCGGCCGGCCAGAACTTGATCGCCGGCATGGTGGACTGCCTTCCAGAGGCGGTGGAGCCACGTGCGGTGGAACCGGGCAAGGCTCGGTCGGGCGGGGCGCGGTCGGGCGGGGCGCGGTCGGGCGCGGGGGAGTCAGGCGGGGCGCGGTCGGGCGCGGGGGAGTCAGGCGCGGGGGAGCCGGACCCGGCGGCGCCAGACACGATCGCGGCGCGGCTGTGGAGCAGGCTCACCGCGGCGCCACCTGAGCCGCGACGTGTCGGCGTGCTCCGGGCCGCGCTCGTCCTGCTCGCCGACCACGAGCTCGCGGCCTCCACCCTGGCCGCGCGGGTCGCGGCGTCGGTGCGCTGCGGTCCGTACGCCGTCGTGAGCGCGGGGCTCGGCGTCCTGGGCGGCGCGCTGCACGGTGGTGCGTCGCTCGGCGCGGAGGCCCTGCTCGCCGAGGTGGCTGAGCCGGGGGAGGCGGCCCGGGTCGTCGGGGAACGGCTGCGGCGCGGCGAACGCATCCCCGGCTTCGGGCACGCCGTCTACGCCTCGGGCGACCGGCGCGCGACCTTCCTGCTCGACCGCGTCCGCGCGGCCGCGCCTGGGGACGGCCGGCTCGCCGTCGCGGATGCGGTCGTGGCCCAGGCGCAGCGGCGGCATCTGCCCGAGGTCAACGTCGACTTCGCGCTGGCCACGCTGGCCAGCGTCACGCAAATGATCAGCGGCGCGGGCGAGGCCATCTTCGCGGTGAGCCGTACCGCCGGCTGGCTCGCGCACGCGCTCGAACAGTACGCGAGCCGGGCCCCGCTCCGCCCCCGCGCCGTCTACACCGGCCCCCCACCAGGAACCAGGTGATGGCCTGGCTCGCTTCCATGATCTCGTATCGTTTGCCCGTATTCGGAGGCTGTCGCATACCCGCGCCGCCCTGATCCTCGCCTGGGCGCTGCCCCACCAATGGCCCCTTGGTGGTGTCATAGTCCCCCCGATGGCTCATTGGTGGGGTGCCTGCCCGGCGATGGCGCGCCTGCGGCCGGTCCGCACCCGCGTGCGGTGATCGACGGCCGTTAGGCGCCACCGGTGGCGCCTAACGGGCCGTCGGTCACCGGGAAACAGCCCAAGATCCGCAACTGTGTCATTCTGCCTGCGCTATGTGCAGGCAGAATGACACAGAAACGGATCATGAGCGCGCGGGAGCGGCGGTGGAGCGTGGATGGTACCGTGCGGGGGCTGAGCCCGCCCAAGGGGATCGTCGGCGCGGCACACCGCACATATGAGCGCGACTGTTCAAGATCACGAGTGGCAGCGACAGGCGTCGGTCAGCGCCAAACTTGCGGGATCACGTACGCGGGCTCCGGGCGGGTGCTGTTGGTGCCGGTGACAGGGTTTGGTGACTTGCTTTGATGATCCCGGTAACTTCGGCGAAGCATTTTCGCCAAACTTACCGGGATCACGCAGGCGCGGCGCGCCCCGGCGGGTGAGGGCCGCGCGGCGGGGCTGCGGAACCGCGCGGCAGCCGTTCGGGATAAATCGGGCACGGCCGACTCCGTGACTGCCACGGATACGGCGACCGCTG
>DATFVJ010000046.1:0-5165 GCA_035260365.1 Streptosporangiaceae bacterium | reverse complement strand
CCGCTCATTCTCGGGCACGAGGCATCTGGCCGCATCGTCGCCGTGGGTGACCGGGTCGACCCGGCGCGGATCGGTGACCGCGTCGCGATCGAGCCACAGCGGCCGTGCCGCCGCTGCCGGCTCTGCAAGACCGGACGGCTGAATCTGTGCCCCTCGATGCGGTTTTACGCCACCCCGCCGGTCGACGGCGCGTTTTGTGAATATGTCACGATCAGCGCGGATTTCGCCCATGCCGTGCCTGATTCGGTGAGCGACGACGCCGCGGCGCTGCTTGAGCCGTTGTCCGTCGGGGTCTGGGCGGTGCGCAAGGCGCGGTTGGGCTCGGGATCGAGCGTATTGGTCGCTGGCGCCGGGCCGATCGGCATCATGACCGTGGTCGCCGCGCGAGCGGCGGGGGCAACGGACATCGTGGTCTCTGACCCGGTCGCCTCTCGCCGTGCCGCGGTGATGGAATTCGGTGCAACCAAGGCGATCGATCCGGCGGCTGGTGACACCCCGATGACGGTGGATGCGTTCATCGACTGCTCAGGCGCTCCGGTTGCGGTGCGATCAGGCCTGCGTGCCGTCGCGCCGGGCGGGTGGGTCGTGCTCGTCGGGACGGGTGCCGAAGAGATGGAGCTCCCCCTGTCGGTCATCCAGGCGCGGGAGCTTAACGTGACGGGTGTTTTCCGTTACGTCGATACCTGGCCGGCCGCGACCGCGATAGCCGCGTCGGGCGAGGCGAGCCTCGACGCCCTGGTGACGGCTCGATACGGGCTCGACCAAGTGCGGGAGGCCCTCGAATCCGGCCAGCCCGGCGGCATGAAATCGATCGTCGAGCCGTGGCGCTGACGGGAATCCTATACGCCGGCGTGGCGGCAGCCGGGGAGCGCCGTGATCTCGCCGAAACCTGGGCGTTCCCGTGCGGTGTTTCAGCACAAACTTGTTCGCCGGCCGGGGTGGGCGGGAGACCCGGCACGCCGGGTCTCCCGCCTGGAGCCTCGCGGTTCAGCTCACGTTGAACTGGGCGCGCAGGCCGCCCACCGAGCTGTCGCCAACATAGACGTCGAAGCCACCAGGTTCGACGCCGAACTGTCCCTGGTTGTTGTAGAAGCCGAGGTTCTGCGGCCCCAGCTTGAAGGTGACGGTCCGGCTCTGCCCGGAGGCGAGCGTGACCCGCTGGAATCCGTCGAGCCGGCGGACCGGCTGCAGGATGCTCGTTCCGGATTCGTGGATGTAGAGCTGCACGACGTCGTCACCCGTCTTGCTGCCCGTGTTGGTGATGTCCGCGGTGACGGTCAGCGCGCCGTCCGCCGGGACGCTGCTCGCCGACAGGTGCAGGTTCGACAGCGCGAACGTGGTGTACGACAGCCCGAATCCGAACGGGTACTGCGGTGTGTTGGGCACGTCGAGGTACTTCGACGTGTACTTGTTGTTCGGATCGTAGGGCCGGCCGGTCGGCAGCTCGTTGTAGGAGATGGGGATCTGGCCGACGTTTCGCGGGAAGCTCATCGGCAGTTTCCCGCCCGGGTTCACCTTGCCGAACAGCACGTCCGCCACCGCGCTGCCGCCTTCGGTGCCGGGGAACCAGGATTCGAGCAGGGCCGGCGCGTTGCCGGCCAGCCAGCCGAGGGTCAACGGCCGGCCGTTCATCAGCACCACGACGTACGGCTTGCCCGTCGCCGCGATCGCCTGCACGAGCGCAAGCTGCTGCCCGGGCAGGCTGATGTCGCTCCGCGAGGACGCCTCGCCCGAGTCCGCGGCCGGTTCGCCGACCACGACGACGGTCACGGCGGACGCATTGGCCGCGCTCACCGCCGCGCCGAACCCCGAGGTCGACGTGCACGCGGTGTCGCAGCCCCTGCGCGTAGTTCACGGTCGCGCCTGGTACCGCCGACTTGACGCCGTTCAGCACGGAGACCACCGACTTCAGATCGGTGGCCGAGTACCCGATCGGCACGTCCGGGCCGAGCTGGTCGGACGGATTGTCGGCCAGCGGCCCGACGACCGCCACCGACGACGTGCTCGGGCTCAGCGGAAGCGCGTTGTTGCTGTTGTTGAGCAGCACCAGGGAACGTGCCGCCATGGTCCGCGCCGCGGCGAGGTTGGCCGGGGTGAGTTCGGCCGTGTTCACCCGGTTCGGGTCGGTCAACGGATGGTCGAACATGCCCGCGAGGAACTTCAGTGTCAGCACGTGCCGCACCAGCTCATTCACCCGGGCCATGCTGACCTTGCCGCTCTTCACCAGGTCAGGACCGTAGGCCGGGTAGGTGGCGAACTGGCTGGGGACCTGGACGCCCATCTCGATGTCCACGCCCGCCGTGAGCGCGAGCCGCGCGGCGTCCGCACCGTTGGTCGCGAAACCGAAGTCCTCGAGCTCCTGGATCGCCTGGTAGTCGCTGACCACCGTGCCGCCGAATCCCCATTCCTGGCGCAGGATCGTGCTGAGGAGATAGGGATTCCCGCTGGCGGGCACGCCGTTGAGCGAGTTGAACGCGCTCATCACCGACGCGGCGCCCGCGTCGACCGCGGCCTTGTACGGCGGCAGATAGATGTTGCGAAGCTGCTGCTCCGACATGTCGACCGTGTTGTACTCCCGGCCAGCCGCCGGCGCGCCGTACGCCGCGAAGTGCTTCACGGTGGCGGCCATCTTGTTCAGCGCGCTGAAGTCGCCGCCCTGGTAACCGCGGACCTTCGCGGCCGCGATCGCCGAGCCGAGGAACGGGTCCTCGCCGGCGCCCTCGACCACACGTCCCCAGCGCGGGTCCCTGCTGATGTCGACCATCGGGTTGAAGGTCCACTTGATCCCGTCGGCGGTCGCCTCGTCCGCCGAGATGGCCTCGTCGTTTTGGACCGCCGCCGGATCCCAGCTGCTCGCCTCCCCGATGGGTACCGGGAAGAGCGTCTTGTACCCGTGGATGACATCGAGGGAGAAGATGACGGGGATGTGCAGGCGTGACTGCAGCGCCGCCTGCTGGACCTGGTTGATGTTGGCCACGCCCACGAGGTCGAGCACCGAACCGACCTGGCCCGCCTTCACCTCGTCGAGCAGCGTCTGCCCGGGCGTCCCGTTCGGGCCCGTCGGCCCGGACATCTCAAGCTGCCCGAACTTTTCCGCGAGCGTCATCTGGCCGATCAGCGAGCCGACCTTCCCCGAGATGGCCGCCAGGCGTTGCGCGGCCGACGTGGCGCCCGTCTGCCTGCCTGCCTGCGCGGACTGCGCCGACCCCCGGGACAGCACTGGTTGGCCTGGCTTCGCTCCTGCCGCCGGTACCGCGACGAGGAGCGCGGCCGCTGTGAGCGGCGCGGCGACCCCGAAAACCACGCGCGCCCCGCCGACTCGCCGCCGTAATGCGTTTCTCATGGTGCCCGTCCTCTCGGTAAGGAGACGGACCGGCTGCGCCCCACGTCCGCAGCCGGATAGCCCGTCTGCTGAACGATCACCATGTCTGCCCACGCCGGAAGCCGGTCAAACGGTAACGAGGCAACAGCTTGCGCCGGTCGAGGTCAGGCGTGGTGAACTGGGACAGCGGCCAGGGGGGCAATAGGTCACAATCGCGGCGCCCGCACCCGCAGGAGTGACCAGCCGCCGCCTGTCCCAGGGCTGAGCTTGCTCGCCGCGCGGCTCGCATGGTAGGAAGCCGCATGCTACGAGGCAGCAAGGTCGCGCTCCGGGCCCGGCACGAGACCGATGTTCCCGTCCTGGAGGCCGAGCTTCATGACGACGTGGCGACCCGGTCACGGGCCGACGCGCGGCCGTGGCGGCCGATCCCGCCAGGCTCCGCCGCGTCGCCCTACCGCGTCGCCGACGCCGGGGGCGGTGCTGACGACGCCGCGCACTTCTCCGTCGTCGAACTCCCCAATGACGAACTGGCGGGTGACGCGTTGCTCTGGGGGATCGACCTGCACAACCGGTTGGCCCACATCGGGCTGTCGCTGCGGCCGGCCTTCCGTGGACGCAGGCTGGGCGCCGACGTCGTCCGGGTTCTGTGCGGGTACGGTTTCTCGGTCCGCGGCCTGCACCGGTTGCAGATCGAGACGCTCGCGGACAACGCGGCGATGATAGGCGCGGCGACCGGCGCCGGATTCGTGCTCGAGGGCACCTTGCGCCGGTCGGCGTGGGTGCTCGGGCAATTCGCCGACGAGGTCGTTCTTGGGCTGCTCGACACCGAGTGGGACGGCGGCTGAAACGCCTGGCCGGCCCCGGCACGCGCTCCCCCGGCGCGTGCGGCCCTGCGGCAGGGCCCGTGCGGGTGCGTCACCGGTCGCGGAACAATCGCAGCCGCCGTTCGCCGATGCGGTGCCGCGTTGCCTGGTTCTCGACGCCCGGGCCCTCGGCCGGCGCCAGGCACAGCACCGCTGTTACGCTCGCGCTGCCTGGGGTCGCTCGCCTTCGAGCACCCAGATCATGAGCTGCCCCGTCTCCCCCGGGGCCTGCGGTGTCCGCTTTTCCGTGTGGCTCAGCCGGTACCCGAGCCTGCGCGGGATAGCCGCGCTCGCCACGTTGGCGGCATCGCAATGGATCTCGACCCGCGCCACCCCAGGCAGTGCGAGCGCGACGCGGGTCAGCGCCCGCGCGGCGGCGGTCCCGTAGCCGCGCCCGGCACGGTCGGCGTGAATCCAGTAACCCATCTCGATGCCGTCCGGCCCGATCCGCCGGTGCAACCCGAACGCGCCGAGGAAATCGGGCCCGGGGAGCGACCCCCCCGATGCGGGGGTCCGGGGGGCGCCGCCCGGGCTGGCCGGGCCCCCCGCGACCGCGGTGCCCTCCGGCGGCGCGCCAGCGACGGTACCGGCGAGGCTGGCGCGCGGCCCACCGTCGGCCGCCGTGTCGCCCGGCAGCACCGTGTAGATGAACTCGCGGCCCGCCTCCCACATGCCGTCGGCCTGTGCGATACGCGAACGCTGGGTGGCGACGTCGGCAGCCGCGAGCGTCGCCCACGGCATCCAGGGCTCCAGGTGCTTCATGCTGGCGCGGACCGCCGCCGCGATCGCCGCGGCATCATCCTGGCGAAGACGCCTGAGCAGCACCGGGCCCGCAGGGATGCGCTCGGGTGGGTAATGGGTCGTCAGCGGTCGATCACCACCAGTTCGGGCCGCATGCACTGCGGCGGGCTCGTATTGAGGCTCGCCTGCGCGCACGCGGTCAAGATGATCGCGTCACTGCGCGGATCCACGCTACCGCC
>DATFVJ010000045.1:0-7952 GCA_035260365.1 Streptosporangiaceae bacterium | reverse complement strand
GATCAGGTACGTCACGGCGTGCGCTCCGCTCACCACCGCCGCGAGCGCGTCGAGGAGGACGCACAGCCCGGCACCGCCCGCGTCGACGACACCGGCGCGGGCGAGCACCTCGAGCTTGGCCGTTGATCGCGCAAGTTCCAGGGCTGCCCCCTGCGCTGCCGCCCTGGCCACCGCAAGGAGACTCGGCCCCGCCACCGCCGCCGACGCGGCTCCGGCCGACGCCACGGTCAGCACCGTGCCCTCGACCGGTTCGCCCACCGCCGCGTAGGACAGCCGTGCCGCGTGCGCGAGTGCCTGCTGTATCGCGATGCCGTCGCACGGCGCAGCGGGCGCGCAAACGTCGGCGAGGCCGCGCAGGAACTGGCTGACGATGACGCCCGAGTTCCCCTGCGCGCCGAGCAGTACGCCGTGGGCAAGTGCGTGCCAGACCTCATTCGGGCCGGCCGCCGCAGGCAACTCGTCGAGCGCGCGGACCGCGGCCAGCATCGTCAGGTGGAGATTCGTGCCGGTGTCCGCGTCGGCGACGGGGAAGACGTTGAGCGCGTTGAGCTGGTCGCGCACGGCACCGAGCGCCTCGGCGGCAACGCCGCACCAGCGCCGCACCGCCGCGCCGTCGAGGAACTCCAGGGCCGGCATGACCGCAGGATAGGCACGATTCGCGCGGCGGGCGCCGCTTCGGTTATCCTCTGACGACTGCCCTGACCCCATCGGCGGGCCCGGGGCGCTGACCGATCTCCGTGCATGCACCCCATTGGAGCGATTCCCGTGCCTTCAGTCTGCGACATCTGTGGCAAGGGCCCGGGCTTCGGCAACAAGATTTCGCACTCGCATCGCCGCAGCCGCCGCCGCTGGAACCCCAACATCCAGACGGTCCACGCCGTTGTCGGCCGCACGCCGAAGCGCCTGAACGTCTGCACCTCGTGCATCAAGGCGGGCAAGGTCAGCCGCTGAGCTGCTGGCGGCATCGCCAGGCGTGATCCACCGGGCCGATTCCGCCCTCGGCGTTGCCGAGCGGAAAGCCGGCCCGAATCGCACCCGTCACGTACTCCTTGGCCTGCGCCACCGCGCGGGGCACATCCGCGCCGCGGGCGAGATAGCAGGCGATGGCCGAGGCCAGTGTGCAGCCGGTTCCGTGCGTATGCCGGGCAGGCACGCGCGGCCCGGTGAACCGCCACACCGATTCCCCGTCGAACAGCAGGTCCACCGGATCGCCCGGCAGGTGACCTCCCTTCACGAGCACCCACCGCGGGCCGAGCGCGTGCAGTGCCTCCGCGGCCCGAACCATGCCCGCCTCGTCATCGGCCCGCGTCCCCGTCAGCAGGGCGGCTTCTGACAGGTTCGGCGTGACCACCGTGGCCAGCGGTACAAGCCGCTCCCTAACGCCTGCGACGGCATCGGGCGCAAGCAGCGGATCTCCGTGCGTGGACATCGCCACCGGATCCACCACGAGGGGAGCCGCGACCTGGGCGAGGCCGTCCGCCACCACGGCGACGATCGCGGCCGAGCCCAGCATGCCCGTCTTGACCGCCTGGGCGCCGATGTCGGTGAGCACCGCGTCAAGCTGTGCCCGCACGGCCGCGGGCGGAAGCTCCCACGAGCCGTGCACGCCGGCCGAGTTCTGCGCGGTCACCGCGCAGACGACGCTCATGCCGTGCGCGCCGAGCGCGAGCATTGTCTTCAGGTCCGCCTGGATTCCCGCGCCCCCGCCGGAGTCCGAGCCCGCGATGCTCAGTACCCGGGGAGGCGTCATGATCATGGTTCAGCCTAGCAACGATGGCTCAGGCGCAGGCCCTGAGGCTGCGGAGCCGTGCCCCGCCGAAGGCCCGCCCCGCCGCGCCAAGCCGGCCGCCCGGTCCGATCTTGACCTTGCGGCGGAGAGTTTGACATCGTCCACGCAGAAGGCAAAGCACCGAGCCGAAAGGGGGCCGGCGTGACGACACTGCCCGAGGCGATCGGGGCCGTCCATGACACAGGTCCGGCGGTGCACGTGCGCGGCCTGCGGAAGTCCTACGGCGACCTGCGCGCGGTCGACGGCATCGATCTGGAGATCAGGCACGGCGAGATCTTCGCGCTGCTCGGCCCCAACGGCGCGGGAAAGACCACCACCGTCGAGATCCTGGAGGGATACCGGGCGCGCGACGGCGGTGACGTCACGGTGCTTGGCTATGATCCCGGCAGACAGCGGCAGCCGCTGAAAAGCCTGATCGGCATCGTGCTGCAGTCCACGGGCGTCGAGCCGTACCTGACGGTGGCCGAGACGATCACCATGTACTCCAGCTACTACCCGGACCCGCGGCCCGTCGGTGAGGTGATCGAACTGGTCGGCCTCGAGGAAAAGCGCGACACGAGGGTCGTGAAACTCTCCGGCGGCCAGCAGCGCCGCCTCGACGTCGCGATCGCGCTCGCCGGTGACCCCGAGTTGCTGTTCCTCGACGAGCCGACGACCGGTTTCGACCCCTCCGCCCGCCACGAGGCGTGGGAGGTGGTCAAGAACCTCGCCGCGCTCGGCAAGACCGTCCTGCTCACCACGCACTTCATGGACGAGGCGCAGTATCTGGCCGACCGCGTCGCGGTCATCGCCGCTGGGCGAATCGTGGCCGAGGGCACGCCCGCCACCCTCGCGGGCCGCGACGTGGCCAGGGTGCTGATCCGCTACCGGCTGCCGGACGGCCTGACGCCGCCGAGCGACCTGACCGGCGGGGTGACGGGCAACCCGTCCGGAGACGTTGGCGGCGCCCGGCCCGTCACGACGGACGGATTTGCCGAGTTCGCCCCCGACGACCTGACCCGGGCGCTGCACACCCTCACCGGCTGGGCCATCGAGCAGCACGTTTCCCTGGACGGGCTTGAGATCATCCGGCCGTCGCTCGAGGACGTCTATCTGCAGCTCACGGGGCCGCCACCGGCCCAGGCACAGGACCAGTCACCCGCACGCCGCAAGCGCGGACGGAGATCACGATGAATGCCTCTGCGCTCACGTTCTCCCAGGTCCGATACGTGAACAAGGCGTTCTGGCGCAACCCGGCGTCGGCGTTCTTCACGTTCGCCTTTCCCCTCATGTTCCTGGTGATCTTCACCGCGCTGCTCGGTCACAACACGTTGCACCTCGGCGGCGGCCTCATCGTGCGACAGTCCACCTACTACGTCGCCGCGATGGCGGCCTTCGCGGTGATCACGGCCTGCTACAACAACATCGCGGCCGCGGTGACGTTCCAGCGCGACGCCGGAATCCTGAAGCGGACCAACGGCACGCCGCTGCCGAGCGCCGTCTACCTCGGCGCGAGGATCGTGCACGCGATGCTCGTCGCGGTCCTGCTCGTCGTGATCACGGCCGCGTTCGGGCGGGCGTTGTACAGCGCCGCCATTCCGACCGGCGTGACGCTGCTCCGCTTCCTCGTCATGCTGGTCGTCGGCGCGGCCGCTTTTTGCGCGCTCGGGCTCGCGGTAACGGCGGTCATCCCCAACGCGGACGCGTCCGCGGCGATCGTCAACGCCACCATCCTGCCGCTGCTGTTCCTGTCCGGTATCTTCATCCCCTTCGGCAGCAACACGCCGGGCTGGATCCTCTGGATTGCCCGGATCTTCCCGGTCAAGCACTTCGCGGACGGCATGCAGGCAGGCTTTCTAGGGACGCCATTCCACTGGTCCGATGTTCTTGTCGTCGCCATCTGGGGACTTGCTGGGCTGTTCGCGGCGGTGCGCTACTTCAGCTGGGAGCCACGCCGCGGCTGAGCGGGCCGCCGCCGGCCCCGGCGTCCGTCAGCCCCGATGGGCCCGGTCGGCGAACCTGGTGCTGCTCCACGCCGCGGCCTCGGCGGGCAGTTCGCCGGCGGCGATCCACCGCACGAGGGCCCGCGCGGTCACCGGTGCCATCAGGATGCCGGTCCGGAAGTGCCCCGAGGTGAGCCAGGCGTTGTCGACACCAGGGACCCGGTCGATGACCGGGTGCCCGTCCGGATGGCACGGCCGGAAGCAGCACCATTGATACGAGGCGGCGACTCCGCGCAGCGCCGGCAGCGCGGCGTACAGGCCGTCAAGGATGGCCTCGATCACCTCCGGCCGCACGGAGGGGCTCTCGTCGCCGGTGTCGAAGGTACCGCCGACGAGCAGCCGCCCGTCCTCGAGCTGCGTCGCGATGGGCGCCACCGTGCCGGGCAGCCGCACCGAGACCGGTTCGGTCACCAGGAGGTGCCCCTTGACCGTGTCGGAAGGAACATCGAGCGGCAGGCCGTCGAGCACGGGCGGCCGGCCGGTGGCGAACACCACGACGCCAGGGTGGATGCCGCCGGCCGACGTACCGACCGAGATCACCCGGCCCCCACGGACGGTCGCGGAAATGGCGGCAACGCCGGTCGCGACGTCGGGCAGCCCCGTGATCAGCCGCGCGATGGCCCTGAGCGGATTGACGCGGGCCTGGTGGCGGATCATGGCGCCGGCCATCGGGAGGGCGAGGCCGGGAACGATATCGTGCACCTGATCGGGCATGAGCCACTCGACGGCAGGCTGCTGATGCGGAGCGAAACTCTCCCGGTCGGGCACCAGTCCGATCCAGTCGAGGTGGATCAGGCCGACGCCACCCGGGCGGCTCACCTCGAGGTCCTTCCAGTGCTCGAGGCTGGCGCGCGCCAGGTCGGTGAACGGCCCTGGATCGCTCCACTCGCGGATCTCCGGCGTCAGCAGCCCGGCCGCGCCACCGGTGGCACCGGAGCCCAGCTGCCCCGCCTCGATCAGCAGGACCGAGCCCAGGCCCGCCTCGTGACACGCGACCGCGATGGCGACACCCACGATGCCGCCGCCCACGACGAGCACGTCAGGCCGCGGCTCGGGAATGACACCCGCACCACGGCCGAGCGCGGCCCGCTCACCCGCGGCGAGCTGCTCACGCCAGATCGCGCGGCTTGTCGTCATAAGCTCATTCTCGATCCTGCCGGTGGGCGCTGGCGCCCGTAAAGTGTCCGGGCTGCCGCTTTCCCGGCCGCTGCGGGCGGGGTGCCGCGCCCACGGCACCTCGAAGAAACACCCCCGGTGATCATGGATACGCCTCGTCGGCGACCGGAGCTTACCGTCCCGGGGCCCGCAGCCGGCCGCTGGCGCAGGCGCGCATCCGCGTGACATCCGCTTAGATCGGACCTTCCTGCACCTCCGGATGCGGGCCGAGGCTGTCGAGCAGGCCGCGCAGCGCCTCGCCCTGCTCCGGGGTGATGCGCTCGGCCGCCATCGCCGCGTCGGGTGGGCCCGCGGCACCTGTGGGCGATGGCCGGCCAGGGCCGCGAGATGATCCCGTACCTCGATCCCGCGTACGCCTGGGTTCAGGTGGGCGGACAGCCGCAAGGAAGCCGAACGGCCGGGCGGTGTGTCCCGTGACGAGCCGCGTTCGTGTTAGTCGCTCAGGTGGCAGCGTTCGCCGTCGAACAGGCAGCCGGACAGGGCGCCCGGCTGGCCGGTCGCGGCGAACATGACCGGCACCGTGGTGCCGGCTCGAAGCTGCGGAGTCTCCTGCACGGGTTCGATGACCACGGTGGCGCCGTCCATGTGCCAGGTCGCGCCGGCCATCCAGGTGATCAGGGTGCCCGGGTACCTGAAGGAAAGCCGCCACGGGGCGCCGGCCGAACTGCCATCATCGGTGATCGAGATCTCGGCCACGAAACCGTTGGGAACGGCGCGGATCGTGCGGTAGCTGATCCGGACCTCGGACTGAGGGTGGGCCCGGTCCCCGGACGCGCCGGACCGGGCGGGCGCCGGTGATCGTGCCGGGGCGTGCGGGGTCCCCACCGCCATCGGGCCACCCGGCGTCCTGCCGTTCGCGGTGTGGCTCGCGTCGGGGTTCGCGCATCCGCCGACCCCGCAGCCCGTGTCCGGCCCGGAACTGCTGAAGCGGAGATATGTCTGGGTCGTGCCGAAGGCCAGTACGGCCATGGTCACGATGGTGACGCTGAACACGAACGTTGGCGTCACCATCAACCGGCGTAGCGTGCTGCCGCGGGGCGCGCTGGGCGCATGCTGACCAGCCGCGTCGGCCGGTTTCTGGGCCGTTCGGCGGTGGGCAGGCGTTGCGTGGGACCTGCGCCCGCGGCTTCGATGCATCGGGCGATTTATACCAAGCAATTGACGTTCACGGCTACTTAAACTGACGCGTGTTTATTGAATTACAATAAGTGACATGCCGCGAATCAGCGGAAATGCTCCCAACCGCCCCGCATGGCGCGGCGTTTGCCGTCCACGAGAACCCCGGTGCGGTGGCCGGCGCCCGGCGGGAGGACCCGGCCGATGACCGACCACCGGCCCGGCAGGCCCGTGCCGGGCGGGAAGGTGGCGGCGAGCGCGTGATCCTCTCCACCAGTGAGAATCCAGCCGAGCGGGGTGTCCGCGCCTGGCGCCTGGGCGTCCCCGGCTGACCGCGCCACCTCCGGTGGGAGGGGCGAGCCCGCGGCAGCCGTTATGGAAAATTCGGCCGCCTCGGTGAGCGCGCGGCTGACCGGAAGCAGATGGGTGGCCACGTCGATGAGCACGCCGCTCGCCTCGGCCACGTGACCGAGGTCGGCGAGCAGGCCGTCACTGACATCGATCATCGCGGTGGCGCCGTACAGTGCCGCCTGCGGTCCCGCGTCGTACGGCGGCATCGGGCGGCGGTGGGCCGCGAGCAGTTCGGCGGGGGCGTTCCGGCCGCGGCTGAGCAGGGCCAGGCCAGCGGCCGAATGACCGAGCGTGCCCGCGACCGCGACCACGTCGCCAGGGCGCGCGCCCGCGCGGGTGACCGGCGGGCGGCCTTGCAGGTCACCAAGCGCGGTCGCCGCGAGCGTGATCGCGGTGGCCTGCGCGACGTCGCCGCCGACCACCGCCGCGCCCCCGCGCGCGCACTCGGCGGCCAGGCCCGCGCTGAATTCTTCGGCCCATCGCACCGGGAGATCGGGGGGCGCGGCGAACGCCACGAGGAGCGCGGTGGGCACGCCGCCCATGGCGGCGACGTCGGCGAGGCTGCGCGCCGCCGCCTTGTGGCCGACGTCACGCGGGCCCGACCAGTCGCGGCGGAAGTGCCGTCCCTCCACGAGCAGATCGGTCGTTGCCACCACCCGGCCGTCCGGTGCGGGCAGCACCGCGGCGTCGTCCCCGATGCCGACGATGACGCGACCGCCACGCGGCAATCGCGCGGCCATGCGGGCGGCCATGCGGGCGATCAGCCCGAATTCGCCAAGTTCTCCGATCGTGATGTCGGCCTCCACGAAACGGCGGCCCCGCGGCGTAACCCGCGGAGTCATCAAACCCGCGGAGTCATCCGCCCCACCGATACCGCAGGGCCCAGGCACCCCGCCGGCCGGTCTCTACGGTAGCGTGGCGTTTCCCGATAGTGGTCACTCTGTTCTACTCCGCCCCCGGGGAGGACGTCATGGTCCAGGCCTACATCCTCATCCAGACAGAAGTCGGCAAGGCCGCCGACGTTGCCGTGCGGATCGCGAAGATCACCGGCGTAACCCAGGCCGAGGATGTGACGGGCCCCTACGACGTCATCGTGCGCGCCGAGGCGGCCAACGTGGACGATCTCGGCAAGCTAGTGGTCGCGCAGATCCAGGCCGTCGACGGCATCACGCGCACACTGACCTGCCCCATCGTGCACATTTAGTGGCGAACCGCATCTGACCTGCATTCATCCTCGGCGCCCGGCATCAGATGCGAGTACACCCGCAGCGTGAACGCCGGGTCATGGTGACCGAGGTACTCCGACAGCGCTCGGATATCGACCCCGTCGGCCAGGAGCACGCTCGCGTATAGCGCCTGAGCGCGTGCATGCCGTTCTCGCGCAGGTTCGGCAGCCCGGCCGCTGCCCGTACCGGGAGCCACACGTCGCTGCTGAAGCGTTCCGGCTGATCGCGCCGAGGCGGCTGTTGGTGAAGATCAGCGTCTCTGTGTGGCTTCCCGCCCGGCTCCAGCCACGGCAGCGTCACCGAATGCGGCGG
>DATFVJ010000044.1:0-7388 GCA_035260365.1 Streptosporangiaceae bacterium | reverse complement strand
AGGATCGTGGCGCGGACGATCGCGGCACGGGCGGGGAGGACCGTGCCACGGCGCGCGGTGGACGCTACCCGCGCGCCGCGGCAGGATGGCCGCGTTTCGCGGGTCAGCCCTTGGTCTCCCAAAAGATCTTGGAAATCTCGTCGATCTTGGCGAGCAGATCGTTGGCCTGTGCCACGTCGGCGCTGCCCTTGGTGCCGGCGGCTCCAGCCAGCTTGGTCGCCTCGTTGAACAACTGGTGCAGCTGGGGGTACTTCTCGAAGTGCGGCGGCTTGAAGTAGTCGGTCCACAGCACCCAGAGGTGATGCTTGACCAGCTCGGAGCGCTGTTCCTTGATCAGCAGCGCGCGGGTCCGGAAGTCCGGATCGCTGTTCTGCTGGTACTTCTCGCAGATCGCCTTGACGGACTCGGCCTCGATCCGGGCTTGTGCCGGGTCGTAAACGCCGCACGGCAGATCGCAGTGCGCGTAGGCCGTGGCCTTCGGCTCGAGGAGACGTGTGAGCA
Organism: Streptosporangiaceae bacterium; assembly: GCA_035260365.1. Lineage (GTDB taxonomy): Bacteria > Actinomycetota > Actinomycetes > Streptosporangiales > Streptosporangiaceae > DATFVJ01. Next base: position 6,887 of record DATFVJ010000044.1, on the reverse strand, counting down.
GCCTCATCGATTCCCTTCCTCGTGTCGGAGCATCGGTCCAGGAACCTGACACTACCCCGTTACGGTTGAGGGAACCGGAGCAGGTATGAGCCGCCGCGCGGCGGGGTGGTCAAGTGAGCGCGGGCGGCGATCGGGGGCAGGAGACGACATCGGGAGGCGAGGCATGCGCTGGCCGCTGTGGCGCGTCGCCGTGGCCGAACGGTCCATGGAGCCCGCGCTGCTGCCGGGCGACTGGCTGCTGGTCCGCCGCGGCGTGCGCGCCGGCCGGCCGCCGCGGATCCGTGCGGGCCAGCTCGTGGTGGCCACGCATCCCGCCCGGCCGGGCATGCTGCTGGTCAAGCGCGCGGGCCGGCGCACCCCGGACGGCTGGTGGCTGGATTCCGACAACCCGAACGGCGGCGCGGTGGACAGCCGCTCCTTCGGCGCGGTGCCCGCTGACCAGATCGAGGGCCGTGTGCTCATCCGCTACTGGCCGCCGCGCCGCAAGTCCAGCTAAACGTCTTTTGGCCGCTGCGGCGCAAGCCAAGCACAAGGCCCCGCCCCTGTCGGGACGGGGCCTTGCTTACAGCGCGTGCGGCTAAAACAGGGCAGGAGGTGTCAGCCCTCGGACTCGACCGGTGCGGCTTGCATCCTGATCAGTTCCCTGGCCTCCGCATCGGGAAGCCGGACCGCCTGCGCCCAGTAGTAGATCACCAGGCTGAACACCGCGATAGCCAGGATGTCCCACCACAGGTGCAGGTGGCCAGCGGAGTACGAACCGAACGTGCCCTGCCAGGAGGCGACGCCAAGGCCGACCAGGTAGACCGGCAGCCACGATGCAGCCTTCCACTGAGCCCGGTCGAACCTGGGCATCCGCTTGTTGAGCTTGAACGCGGCATTGATCCCAATCAGGACGTAACCGATGAGGAGGGCGACACCAAGCCGCCAGATCGTGGGCCAGCCACTCCAGTAGATGATCAGGCCCGCCAGGATGAACGCGAGCGGTGACCAGAAACCGGCGGCGCTCAGCCGGAACGGTCGCCGCGCGTCCGGAACCTGTTTGCGCAGCGCGCCGAGGGCGAGCGGCGCTCCCGCGTACATCAGCACGGTGGCCGAGGTGATGAAGCTGACCAGCTGGTGCCAGCTCGGGAACGGCAGGAAAAGGATGAGGCTCATGATGAAGGTGAAGAGCAGCCCGAACCACGGCACGCCGCGCCGGTCGGTGCTCTCGAAGATTTCGGGCACGTAGCCGTTGCGGGACAGGCCGTAGGAGATCCGGGAGGTGGAGGTGACGTAGATCAGGCCGGTGCCGCCAGGTGAGACGATCGCGTCGATGTACAGGACCGTGGCGAGCCAGCCGAGGCCGATCAGCGTGGACAGGCCGGCGAACGGCCCTGCGTCGCCTTTGAAGGCGAGGGCGGCCCAGCCGTGTGTGAGCGCGGACGCGGGCAGCGCGCCGATGAAGACGACCTGCAGCAGGACGTAGATGAGGGCGCCGAGTATCATCGCGCCGATGATGGCCCGCGGGATATCCCGCTGCGGATTGCGTGATTCTCCAGCAAGCTGGTCAGCCTGTTCGAAACCGAGCAGCGCGAACGCCACCCCGGCGGTGCTGACGGCTGCGAACACGCCTTTCGCGCCGTACGGCGCGAATCCGCCATGGGAGCCGAAGTTGCTGCCGTGGAAGTGCGTCGACGCGAACACGATGATCAGGAGCACCGGGACGAAGATCTTCCACCACGTGAAGGTGCTGTTGGTGTGCGCCAGCCAGCGGATGCCGAGGAAGTTGATGATGGTGAAGATCGCCATCAGGGCGACAGCGACGCCATATCCGGCGGCGGTGAGCTGCTGAGACGCGTTTGCCCCGGTGCCGACCGTGTGGGTCAGCCACGTCAGGTGCACCGATCCGTACGAGATCGTCGCGAGGACTTCGATCGGCGCCACCGTGACCGCCTGCAGCCAGGAGAACCAGCCGAACGACGCCCCGGCGAGGCTGCCGAACGCGTAGTGCGGAAACCGCGCGGTCCCGCCCGAGACGGGGTACATCGCGCCCAGTTCGGAGTGGATGAGAGCGAGTACCATGAATACGAGGGCGGTGCCGATCCAGGCCAGGAGCGCAGCGGTTCCGGCCGACTGCGCGGCGAGGAACGCGCCGAACAGCCAGCCGGATCCGATGATCGATCCCTCGGACGCCCAGGCCAGGCCGATCGGCCCGACGTGGCGCTTCAGACCTCTGTCGGCGACGGTCGGTGCAGCGACAGATTCAGTTGCCATGACCAGGCCTTTCTCCCGATCGTGCACGTGTAGCGTGCTCGCGCGAAGGTCTCCGCCCTCCGCGAGGTGACGTCATCGTATGGATCGAGTCTTCCCATGAACAGTGGTCACTTGGCGTCATTTCGATAACGCATGTCACAAACCAGCAGGTGAGCCGAGGTGCTATACGCGTTGTGTACAACTGATTCCCGGCCCGGCGCTAGTAGGGGGCCGCGCCTTTCTGATCGTGTCCGGCGTGGCGGCATGACGTGCGTGTCCGCGCTGCCTGGCCCGCGGTTCGTGTCCTGCGCTGGTCCCAATGGCGCGACCACCTCGGCGCGAAGCACTGTGGCCCTTGGTGTTTGGGGCAACATGGGCTTAGCGTTCCAGGTGATGGACGGAATAGGGAGTGTGCCATGCCTGGAATCGTTGTCGGTGTCGACGGGTCGGATCAATCACGACGCGCGCTGGAATGGGCGATAGGTGAGGCAGCGCTGCATGCCGCGCCGCTCGAGGTGGTCGCCGTGCATCAGGTAGCGGTCGACGCGTGGGGCCTTGCTCCGATGCGGCTGCCAACCGATGAGAAGGAACGCGAGCAGGTGCATGCCGGCGCGCAGCAGATGGTGGACAAGGCCGTCGCGCAGGCCGGAGCAAAGCGCCCCCCGTCGGTGCGGGTCAAGGCCGTCAGCGGCATTCCCGCCGAGGTGCTCGCCGACGCGTCACGCGACGCTGACCTGCTGGTCCTCGGCCAGCGCGGCGCGGGCGGATTCGGGCGACTGCTGCTCGGCTCGGTGACCAGCCAGGTCGTGGAACACGCGGAGTGCCCTGTCACGATCGTGCCGACACCGAAGCGCAGGTGACCGCGGGCGCCCCGGGCACTGGCACCGTGGAACGCTGATGCCGCGGACCGCTGATGCCGCGGACCGCTCCGTTCCACGGACACTTCCGAACGGCTGCTGGTGAGACGGGTGTGCTAGCCGGGTGCGACGGCGGCCGTGCCGCCCTCGGCGCCGCGCTGCCGCCTCGCCCGGTAGGCCGCCACGTTGGACCGGCTCGCGCATCTGTCCGAGCAGTACCGCTTGGACCGGTTGGTGGTCGTGTCGAGGAATGCGGCAGTGCAGGACGCGGCCTGGCAGAGGCCGAGCCGCTCGGTACCGAGATCGGTGACGAGCACCGCGAGGCCCATGACCGCTCCGGCCGCGTACTTGTCCGCGACCGAGCCGCTCTCGGTGAGGTGCAGATGCCAGCGCTGGCCGTCGTGCCCGGAGATCTGTGGATGGATCGGGTGCTGGATCAGCAGGGCGTTGAGCATTTCCACCGACTCACCGCCGTCACCCTCGGCCGACGCGGAGAAGATCTTCCGCAGCTCCGCGCGCAACTGCCGCAGCGCGTCGAGGTCGTTGCGGGTCGCGCGCACGTTCAGGTGCGGCCGGTCGGCGACGAGCACGTGCAGCGCGTCCAGATCGCGCAGATCGTCACGATCCGGATGGGCGGGATCGTAGGTGTTCACCAGTCGTACCGCCAGTTCGGCGTAAGAGCTGAGATCCACTCCCGATCCTTACCTGCGGGGGTCTCTTTTTTGACATTGGGTAAGACGCGTACCCAGTCGTTGAGTATTACACATCGGGGTCAAAGAAGGGCTGAAACGGAGTGTCGCGCGCACCGGCCGTAGGCCACGTACGGCTGCGTCGCGGGCGCCGGACGCCGGAGGGCCGGTCGCGGCCCGCACCGCACGTTATGAGATAATAACGTGACGGGTGACCCCCGTACACTCGAGAGACGACCGCGTCCTGCCGGGCGAGCGGACGGGTACCACTGATCCGGCCCCAGGCCAGCGGCGTCTACCCGCCAGTTCTCTTTACGTCAGGGGTCTCTGTGGCTTCAGAGCCGGCTTCAACCAATCAGTCACGTCAATCCACTCATGAATCATGCCCACCGTCGGCGCCCTCTCCGCCATCGGCGCGCTACGACTCAGATCCGGCGTTCGCGCTGCACCGCGGCGGCAAGATCGAGGTGAGCCCGACCGTCGAGGTGCGCGACGAGGCGGCGCTGTCTCTCGCCTACACGCCCGGCGTCGCACGTGTGTGCACGGCGATCGCGGACGATCCGGCGCTTGCCTACGACTACACCTGGATCGCGGGCACCGTCGCGGTCGTGACCGATGGGTCGGCCGTGCTCGGTCTCGGCGACATCGGTCCGGCCGCCGCCATGCCGGTGATGGAGGGAAAGGCGCTGCTGTTCAGGCAGTTCGCCGGGGTCGACGCGGTTCCGCTGTGCCTCGCCTGCACCGATGTGGACGACCTCGTCGACACCGTGACCAGGCTCGCGCCCTCGTTCGGCGGGATCAACCTCGAGGACATCAGCGCCCCGCGTTGTTTCGAGATCGAGGCGCGGTTGCGCGAGCGGCTCGACATCCCGGTGTTCCACGACGACCAGCACGGGACCGCGATCGTCGTGCTCGCCGCGCTGCGCGGCGCGGCGGCATTGACGGGCCGGCCGCTCAGCGAGATCAGGGCGGTGGTGGCGGGCGCTGGCGCTTCGGGCGTGGCCGTCACCAGGATCCTGCTGTCCGCTGGCATCGGCGACATCGCCGTGTCGGACAGTAAGGGCCTGATCTACGAGGGCAGGGACGGGCTCAACCCGGTCAAGGCGGCTCTCGCGCGCGACACGAACAAGGCCGGTCTCGCGGGCTCCACCGAGGAGGCGCTGCGCGGCGCGGATCTGTTCGTCGGCCTGTCCGGTGCGACCGTCTCCGAGCAGGCGATCGCCGCGATGCACAAGGACGCCATCGTGTTCGCGCTGTCGAATCCCGACCCCGACGTCGATCCCGTCGCGGCCGGCCGGCACGCGCGCGTGGTCGCGACCGGGCGCAGCGACTACCCGAATCAGATCAACAACGTGCTCGCCTTCCCAGGCGTGTTCCGTGGCGCGCTCGACGTGAGGGCGGCCGAGATCACGGAGGGCATGAAGCTCGCCGCGGCCGACGCGATCGCCGCCCTCGTCGCGGACGAACTCGCGGCGGACTACGTGATTCCTGGCCCGTTCGACGAGCGCGTCGCCCCGGCCGTGGCCGCCGCGGTGGCCGCCGGGGCACGGGCGGACGGCGTTGCCCGCTGCTGACCAGCCCGATCCCTAACGGCTACGCGGCGTGGCACCAGCGATAGGTGCGCGGCGGCGCGGCGGGCTCGCGGCCATCGGGTGGCGCGGTCCTTGCCGTGCGGGCCGGCCCGCGGCGGGCTCGCGGCCATCGGGTGGCGCGGTCCTTGCCGTGCGGGCCGGCGCGCGGCACGTGCCGTGACTGGCGAACGGGTCCCGCAGGGGCCGCCCGCTCACCTCCGCGGCCGGGCATGCGTCTATGTTGGTCCACGTCGCTCGTGCGAGCTCGTCGCGGCTCATCGTGCCTCCGCCGTATCCCGGCGCCGGCAGGAGCGAGCCACGCCGCTGCGCTCCGGCCCGCGGTCATCCGGCCGTGACTGCGGGCCGGACTTGCCCGCCCGGCCGGTAATGTCTCGGGCATGTTCGCTGTCACCGCGGCGCGGTTCGACCCTGATGAGCCGCTAAACGGCCTTGAGCTCGGGGAACACCCGGAGCCGGGGCCAGAACCGGGCTGGACCACGGTCACGGTCAAGGCCACCGCGCTCAACCACCATGACCTGTGGACGCTGCGCGGCGTCGGCCTCCCCGCGAGCCGGCTCCCCATCGTCCTCGGCTGCGACGCCGCCGGGATCGACGAGGAGGGCAACGAGGTCGTCGTGCACGCGGTCATCGGCGATCCGGACGCGGGCGGGGGAGACGAGACCCTCGACCTTGGCCGCTCGCTGCTGTCCGAGCGGTACGACGGGACCTTCGCGCAGCGCGTCGCGGTGCCGAGGCGCAACCTGGTGCCCAAACCGGCCGCCCTGTCCTTTGCCGAGGCGGCGTGCCTGCCGACCGCGTACCTGACCGCCTACCGGATGCTGTTCAGCAAGTCAGGCCTCGAGCCGGGCGCGACCGTGCTCGTCCAGGGCGCCGGCGGCGGTGTGGCAACGGCCCTCATCCTGCTGGGCAAGGCCGCCGGCTTTCGCGTCTGGGCCGCCAGCCGCAGCGAGGACAAGCGCCAGCGCGCACTCGGCCTTGGCGCGGAGCAGGTCTTCCCGTCTGGCGCGCGGCTGCCTGAGCGCGTCGACGCGGTGATGGAGACGGTCGGGGAGGCGACCTGGGCGCACTCGCTCAAGTCACTGCGACCGGGTGGCCGTATCGTGATCTGCGGTGCCACCAGCGGCGCCGCACCGCCCGCCGACCTGAACCGCGTGTTCTTCCTCCAGCTCTCCGTGGTCGGATCCACGATGGGCACCCGTGATCAGCTCGGCCGGCTGGCACGGTTCTGTGTGCAGACGGGAGTGCGGCCGCTGATCGACACCCAGTTGCCGCTCGACCGTGCCAGGGAAGGATTCGCCGCGATGCTGGCCGGCGAGCACTTCGGGAAGATCGTCTTCACCCTGTAGCGGTGCACCAGCGCGGGGCGGCGTCAGCAGGGCGGCGCCAGCGATCGGGCGCCAGCGATCGGGCGCCAGCGATCGGGCGCCAGCGATCGGGCGCCAGCGATGGGGGCGGGGTCAGTGGGGCGGGTCAGCGGGGGCGGCGTCGGACGGCGCGGCGTCAGGTGGTGCGTTCGG
>DATFVJ010000043.1:0-7018 GCA_035260365.1 Streptosporangiaceae bacterium | reverse complement strand
CGCGGCGACGGCCCGGTTTCGGGCGCTGCCGCATCCATGGGCCCTGGCGGGGGCGTCACCGGCCCGGGTGACCCCGGTCCGGGTGGTCGAGAGCCCGGTGCCACGCCCGTAGGGATCCGCGGGTGCTCAGTTGGCGGATGGGTCGTCCGGGAAGGTCGCGACCATGGCCAGGTCGCCGCCTTGGCGCCGCAGCACGCCCGGCCAGAGCAGTTCGGGCTGTAGGGCGAACGCGTCGGCGGGTTCCCCCGCGAGCACGTACCACGCGCCCTCGTCGATCTCGGCCTGAAGCTGCCCGCTGCCCCAGCCCGCGTAACCCGCGAAGATCCGGAAGCTGGCGATCTCCGGCGCCAGGATCTCGGGCGGCGCGTCCAGGTCGACGAGCCCGATCCGCGACATGAGCGGGTTGCCGTCGAGGGGCCGCCAGCCGAGCGGTTCGTCGTCACCGGGCACCAGGGCCAGTGCGACCGCGCTGTCCGGCGCGACCGGACCGCCGCGGAACACCACGGCCGGGCCCGTCACGAGCTCGGTCCACGGGCGGAGCACCTGGGCGACCGGCACCTCGGTCGGGCGGTTCAGGACGACGCCGAGCGTGCCCTCCTCAGGCTCGTGCTCCACGACAAGCACGACCGCCCGCCGGAAGTTCAGGTCTCCAAGCAGTGGTGTGGCGACGAGCAACCGGCCAACCAGCGTCGCTTCCCGCATGCTCCATCATGGTATGACCACGGGCGGTCAGGAACCGATGCCCGCGCCCGCTTTCCCCGCCGCCGCATCATTCGTATCGGGCGCCGCCTTCGCGCCGGGCGCGCTGCTCGCGGTAGATGCGCTGGTCGCGGTAGATGCGCTGGTCGCGGCGGCGGCGTCACGTACCGCGGCGGCGGAGTCACGTACCGCGGCGGCCACGGTGGACGCCACGTTCGGGTGGAAGACGCTCGGCACGATGTAGTTGGGGCCGAGTTCGTCCGCCGTGACGACCTCGGCCAGGGCGCGCGCCGCCGCGATCAGCATCGCCTCCGTGATCGTCCGGCTCTGCGCGTCGAGCAGGCCGCGGAACACGCCGGGGAATGCGAGCACATTGTTGATCTGATTCGGGTAGTCGCTGCGGCCGGTGGCGACCACTGCCGCATGTTCGCGCGCCTCCTCGGGCTGGACCTCTGGATCGGGGTTGGCCAGCGCGAACACGACCGCTCCCGCGGCCATGGTCGCGATGTCCGCGCCGGTCAGCAGGCCAGGAACGGACAGGCCGATGAACACGTCGCTGCCGCGCAGCGTGCCGCGCAGGTCCCCGGTGTAGGAACCCGGGTTGGTGTGCTCAGCGATCCAGCGCAGGCCCTCGTCCATGCCCCGGCGCCCGCGGTGAACGGCGCCCAGGTTGTCGCACACGACGATCTGCTTCGCACCACATGCGACAAGAAGCCGGAGCACCGCGTTGCCCGCGGCGCCCGCGCCCGCCATCGTGATCCGCACGCCGGCGAGGTCCTTGCCGACCACCCGCAGCGCGTTGGTCAGCGCCGCGAGCACCACGATCGCCGTGCCGTGCTGGTCATCGTGGAACACGGGGATGTCGAGCAGTTCGCGCAGCCTGCGCTCTACGTCGAAACAGCGCGGCGCGCTGATGTCCTCCAGGTTGATACCGCCGAACCCGGGCGCGATCACCTGCACACACCGGACGATCTCGTCCGTGTCCTGCGTGTCCAGGCAGATCGGCCAGGCGTCGATGCCCGCGAAGCGCTTGAACAGCGCGGCTTTGCCCTCCATGACCGGCAGCGCGGCGTACGGGCCGACGTTGCCGATGCCGAGCACGGCGGAACCGTCGGTCACCACGGCCACGCTGTTGCGCTTGACGGTCAGCCTGCGCACGTCCTCGGGGCGGGCCGCGATGGCGAGCGCGACCCGCGCCACGCCAGGGGTATACGCCATGGACAGCTCGTCCCTGGTGCGAAGCGGGATCTTCGACTGCATCTCGATCTTTCCGCCGAGGTGCAGCAGGAACACCCGATCGCTGACCGCGTGGACCGCGACGCCGTCGACCGAGCGGAGCGCCGACACGAGCGCGTCGGCGTGCGCGGTGTCGTGTGCGGCGCACGTGACGTCAACGCGGAGCCTTTCCGCACCAGCCGGGCGCAGGTCGAGCGCAGTGACGAGGCCGCCGGCCTGTTCCACGGCCCGGGTGAGCTCGCTGGCCGCGCGGCCGTGGGAGGCCACCTCGAGCCGCACCGTGATCGAATACGACACGCTCGGCGTCATTGCCGCATCACTCCGCTCTGTCATGCGACTCCCCGCAGCCGCCCACCCCGATCCATCGTGCCACCGCGCCGCGCGGAAAGCGCCCACCGGTGAATCGCCCGCGCCGCTGCACGTACCCTGCATGCATGTCCGAGGCGCGAACCACCAGCCCGGCGGCCCCCGCCATCGACGCGACCAGGCTGCGGGTGGCCATCGCGCGGCTGTCGCGCCGGCTGCGGCGGCACCAGCTCGCCGGCCTGACCCCGACCCAGCTGTCCGCGCTCGCCACGGTGGAGAAGGCCGGCGCGCTCAGGCTCGGCGACCTCGCGGCCGCGGAAGGAATCGCCCCTTCGACGCTGACCCGGCTGGTGACCGCGCTCGAAGAAGCTGGATATGTGCAGCGCTACGCGGTCCCGGGTGACGCGCGCGCGAGCACGCTGCGGATCACCGCGCAGGGCCGGGCCATCCTGGACCGCATCCGCCAGGAAACCACGATGGCGCTCACCGGCATGCTGCTTGATCTCACGCAGGAGGAGCAGGACGCCATCGCGCGGGCGCTGCCCGCCCTGGAACAGCTCGCCGGGCCCGACCCCCGCGAGCGCCGCAACCCGTGAGTCAGAACAACAGGCCGGAGAGCTTCGTGCGCGCCTTGGCGACCCGCGGGTCGCGCGGTGGGAGTACGTCGAACAGGCTGAGCAGGTGGACGCGCGCGCGGTCCCTGTCCTCGCCCGTCGTGCGCTTGATGGTGCCCATGAGCCGGTCGAAGGCTTCCTCGATCCGGCCCATGGCCATGTCGATGTCGGTGACGCGGATCTGCGCGTCGACGTCGGCCGGATGCTCGGCGGCCGCTTTCCTGGCCGCCGACTGGTCGTAGGAGTTCACCCGCTGCACGAGCCTGACCTGCGAAAGCCCCAGCTTGGCGACCGGGTTTCCCGGCGACTTCGCCAGCATGTTCCCGAACGCGGCCTCGGCTGCGTTGAGGTCGCCGCGCTCCATCGCTTCCTGGGCCTCGACGAGGTCGGGATCGTCTACCCGGCCCCCCGGACCCTGCGGGCGCTGCGGCGCACCGGGCTGGGCGCGGCCCGCGCCGGCGTCAGAAAGGGCGTCCGCCTGCTCGGTGCCGGGCTGAGGGCCGCCCCCCGCACCGAAACCGAGCCGCTGCGCCTCCGCCATGACCTGGTCGATCCACTGCCGGACCTGTGGCTCAGGTATCGCGCCGACGAATCCGGGCACGAGCTGGCCGCCGATCGCGACCATGACCATCGGGATGCTCTCCACCCGGAGCGCCGCACTCAACTGCTGGTTGGCCTCTGTGTCGATCTTGGCGAGGACCCAGCGCCCGCCCGCCTCCACGGCGAGCTTCTCGAGCACCGGGCTGAGCTGCTTACAAGGACCGCACCAGTCGGCCCAGAGGTCAATGATCACTGGCACCGACAGGGACCGTTCGAGCACCTCGGTGCCGAACGTCTCCTCGGTCACGTCGATGACCGCCCCGGGCAGACCCTGAGGGGCCTCGCCGCCGCCCTGCCCGTCCGCCGGGACTGGCCCTTGCGTGGCCGCCTGCCGGCGTTTCAGAGCAGCCTGGCGTGCACCGAGATCGACTGCGCCATATAGGGAGAAGTCCCTAGGTTGCTGCATGACTCCATCCTGCCTCATGGACGGCGGGCTCCGCGCGCCGCGGTTGCCCGTTGCACGGGCCCGCCGGGCCGCCAGATGGGCGGCCGGGCCGGCCCGCCACGCCTGGCCGCCGTCCTGGGCGGCCGGGCACCTTCCGGATCGTTCGCAATCAGAACGTGGCTGGCTCCGTGTAGCTTCCCCACTCCGCGCGGAGCGCACCACAGATCTCGCCGAGGGTCGCCTCGGCGCGGGCGGCGTCGAGCATCGACGGGATCATATTCCCGCCGGTCCGCGCCGCATCCACCATCCGGGCGAGCGCCCCGTCCACCGCGGCCTGATCGCGGTGCGCCCGGCGCGCCGCGAGGTCGCGGACCTGCTCGCGCTCGACCTCGTGGCTGACCCGCAGGATCTCCAGCGGCTGCTCCACGGTCTCGGCGTGACAGTTCACGCCGACGACCTTCTTCTCGCCCTTCTCGAGCTGCTGCTGATAGGCGAAGGCCGCCTCCGCGATCTCCGCCGTGAACCAGCCATCGTCGATGCCGCGCAGGATGCCGCCGAGCATCGAGCCGTTCGCGCTCATTGCCTTGATCCGCGCGAAAATCTCCTCCGCCTCGCTCTCCAGGCGGTCGGTAAGCGCCTCGACGAACCACGAGCCGCCGAGCGGGTCGGCGACGTTGGCCACGCCCGTCTCTTCCATGATCACCTGCTGGGTGCGCATCGCCACCTCGGCCGCCTTGGCGCTCGGCAGCGCGAGCACCTCGTCAAGGGCGTTGGTGTGCAGGGAGTTCGTGCCGCCGAGCACGGCGGCCAGCGCCTCGATCGCGGTGCGGACGATGTTGTTGTCCGGTTGCTGCGCCGTCAGCGACACGCCGGCGGTCTGGGTGTGGAAGCGGAGCCACAGCGCCCGGTCCTCGCGCGCGCCGTACACGTCGCGCATCCACCTGGCCCAGATCCGGCGCGCCGCGCGGAACTTCGCGATCTCCTCGAAGAAGTCGATGTGCGCGTCGAAGAAGAACGACAGCCCCGGCGCGAACGTGTCCACTTCGAGGCCGCGCGAGAGCCCAAGCTCCACGTAGCCGAAACCGTCGGCGAGGGTGAAGGCGAGTTCCTGCGCCGCCGTCGCGCCCGCTTCCCTGATGTGGTAGCCCGAGACCGACAGCGGCTTGTAGGCCGGGATCTCACGGGCGCAGAACTCCATCAGGTCGCCGATCAGGCGAAGGTGCGGGCCTGGTTCGAACATCCATTCCTTCTGTGCGATGTACTCCTTGAAGATGTCGGTCTGCAACGTACCGTCGAGCCCGGCGAGGCCGGCGCCCTGGCGCTCCGCGGCCACGAGGTACATGCAGAACACGGGCACCGCCGGGCCGCTGATGGTCATGGAGGTCGTGGTCTCGGCGAGCGGGATCCCGGCGAAGAGCATGTCCATGTCCGCCGCGGAGTCGATCGCGACCCCGCAGTGGCCGACCTCGCCGAGCGCATGGGGATCGTCGGAGTCGCGGCCCATCAGCGTAGGCATGTCGAACGCGACCGACAGGCCCGTGCCGCCGGCGCGCAGGAGCATCTTGTACCGCTCGTTCGTCTGCCTCGCGTTGCCGAACCCGGAGAACTGGCGGATGGTCCAGGTTCTGCCACGGTAACCGGTCGGGTACAGCCCACGGGTGAAGGGATACTCACCGGGCCAGCCGATCCGCTCGAAGCCGGGATAGCTGGCGCCAGGCGGCGGCCCGTACACCGGGTCCACGGCGGACCCGGACAACGTGGAGAAGTCGGCGTCCCGCTTGCGCGCCGCGTCATACCGCTGCTGCCAGCGGCGCCGGCCGGCCTCCAGCACGTCCTTGTCCGCGTCCATCACAGCTCCTGTTCGCCAGTTCCACGGTGGGTGCAGTGGCCCGGTGGACCACGCGGCCAAAATAATAGGACGTCCTACTATCTCCTGCGCGCCTAGTGTACGATGCCGGCGCCAGCTGCCCGGTACCCGCACCCGCCAGCCGTCGCTATCGGGCCGGCCGCCGCCCGCGGCGTGGTGACACCGCGGATCAGCCGCAACCCCACGGCGCGCCGCCCCGTCTATGGTGTATGCCCGGACGTCACGGGGGTGCGCCCGGGCGCAACCTCGGTCACGGCATCCGGGCCGTTCGGCACGCCCACTCCGGCGAGAGATGTGGTAAGCCTGTGCAATACCAGGTGAAACAATTCGCCCAGCCATCGGCCCGCGGCGGCGCGACCGCGCCGCTGAATGCGGTGCCATTGGTTACGGCGATTCCTGAGCCACTGGGTGCCGGGGGCGCCGGGAGCAGCGGTAGTGCCGTCGCGCACGCTGTCGGCGTCGCGGGTGAAGGAGGTGCTCGGGTGCGGCTTCGGCGCGGCGAAAGCACGGACGCCGAAGCGCTGTTCAACAGTCAGTATCCCCGCCTGGCCGGCTGGGTCAGGCGCCTGGTCGACGACGACGAGACGGCGCACGAGATCGCGTCCGAGGCCTTCACGCGGCTGCTCGCGCGGTGGTCGCGGCTGGAAAATCCGCACGGCTACCTGTACATGATTGCCACCAACCTGGTACGTGATCATTGGCGGAAGATGGAAAAAGAACGGCGGGCGATGCGCGCCGTGGCCACCTCCGGCACTGACCAGCAGCCGTATTTCCCCGACCAGGACGTCGATGTGCGCGCGCTCATCCAAACATTGCCGCTGCGCCTGCGTAATGCGTTCCTGCTGCACTACTACGCGGGATTCGGCGTCCGCGAGGTCGCGGAGATGCTCGGGCGGCCAGTGGGAACCATCAAGGCCGACCTGTTCCACGCGCGCGCACGCCTGCGTTCCGCCCTTGGGACGAAGAATGACTGAACCGCGTGATGAGATCGGCGCCTGGCTCGGCGCGCCGGTCGAGCCGCTGCCACCGCCGCAAGGAACCTTCGAACGGATCAGGCGCAAGGCGCGCAGGCGCAGACGCAACCAGGCGATCGCGGTGGCCGCGACGGCGGCGGCCGTGGTGGCCGGGCTGGTGGCCGCGCCGCGCCTTGCGACCACATTTTTCCCCTCCGGCCGGGGTCAGCCCGTGGCGGCCGGAGGGCAGCAGGTCAGGCCGTCCGCGCACGTCTCCGGGCTCAAGAACAAGCTCAGCTCCGGGCCCACCGCGATGGGCACCGGACAGCCTCTGCCGAACGGCTTCGAGGCGGGTTCC
>DATFVJ010000042.1:0-2690 GCA_035260365.1 Streptosporangiaceae bacterium | reverse complement strand
GGTTCGGGGGTGCTCAAGGAGGCGGTGAACGCCGACGCGGAGGGACGGCGTCTTGGCGCGCTGATCGACGCGCAGGCGTGCGTAGATACGGCGTTCGCGCGCCACGCGCGCGGCCAGGGCCGCTCGCTGATGGGCATCGTGGCCGAGCGTATCCTGCTCGAGAACTGCCTCAGGACGAGCAGGCCGGTCGCGGGACTGTGCGACAGCGTGCCGCCCCCGGCGCAATTCATGAAGGCAGGGGCCTGGGCGGCGCTGCTGTGTCACAACCGCCGGCTCGACGACTTCTATTGCCCGCAGCTCCCGGCCGAGGTGGTGACCTACTGCGGCCGCAAACGCGTCCGGTAGAAGCGCCGCCCCGCCAGCGCCCACGCGGTTCCCAGGACCAGACCCCCGACCACGTCCGACAAGTAATGCACGCCGAGGTACACGCGGCTGCCCCCGATCGCGATGGCGATGAGGGCGCAAAGGGCCATACAGAGCGCCTTCGCCCGGGTGCTGGATAGCCGGTCCGACAGCAACAGGCCGATCGTGAGATACGTCGCGGCCGCGACCGTCGCATGGCCGCTCGGGAACGAGTACGACTGGGGTAGGGGAATCAGCGCGCCGGCGGGACGGGCGCGATGGAACAGGAGCTTCAGGAGGGCGTCGGCGACGAATGCCGCCAGCGGTACGCCGATGGCCACGATGGCTGCATTCCGGCGGCGCAACACAAGGAGGGCCACCGCGATCACGCCGGCCACTCCCGGCAGGCTGCCGAGGGCCGAAAGTGCCGTCGCGATCTGCAAACCTGTCATCCTTGCTTCATACCCCCCGTGCCCGGCAATTTCCTGCGGCACTCGTCACACCGCCACTCCCGCCATCAGGAGGAGACCCGTGAAGGCCCGCTTGCCGGCCGCCGTGCTCGCAGTCGTACTCGCGGCACCCGCCGCCGCGCAGAACCTTGGTCCCTGGCCGCAACACGCGCTCGACCGGCCGCAGCCGCCGGTGGTGCTGCCCGCACCCGCCGACAAGCCGGGCGCGCCGCCCGCCGACGCCGTCGTGCTGTTCGACGGCACCGACTTGTCGCAATGGGAGAATGACTCCGGCGCGGCCCCCGGCTGGAAGCTCGGACCCGGTTACGTCGAGGTGGTTCCCGGTACTGGCCACATCCGCACCAAGCGGGCGTTCGGTGACTGCCAGCTGCACGTCGAGTGGGCGGCGCCCACGCCGCCCACTGGTGAAAGCCAGGAGCGCGGCAACAGCGGTGTCTACCTGATGAGCAAGTATGAGATTCAGGTTCTCGACTCCTATCAGAACAAGACGTATGCCGACGGCCAGGCGGCCGCGGCGTACGGGCAGTACCCGCCGCTGGTCAATGCCAGCCGGCCGCCGGGCGAGTGGCAGACCTACGACATCGTGTTTCACGGACCGCGCTTCGACGCCGGCGGCAAGCTGTTGCGCCCGGCGCGGGTCATCGTGTTCCACAACGGCGTGCTGGTGCAGGACGACGTCGTGTTGAGCGGGCCCACGGCCCACCAGCGGCGCCCGCCCTACGCGGCGCATCCCGACAAACTGCCGCTGCTGCTGCAGAACCACGGCAATCCGGTTCGCTTCCGCAACGTCTGGATCCGGGAGCTCGCGGATCAGTCGCCGTGATGGCGCGCTCTAATGTGCCGGCAGGTGTGCCAGTTTGTCTTTCACGCGCTGGTTCTGCGGGAACTGCGCGGCTAGGCGCGTGAGGATGGCGCGCGCCGAGTCGAGACGGCCCGTGCCGGCGTAGGCGTCGGCCGCCAGCAGGTCGCGCCGCGTGCGCGCCCGGCTCGAGTCGGGGAACGGCGGCAGCTTCTGTAGCGCGACCAGCGCGGCCTTGGGGTCCTTCTTGTCGGTGAGCAGCGATTCGACGCCGAGCAGCCGGATGTCGGTGTCGGCGGGATAGCGCGTCACCAACTCGGCGATCAGCACGGCCGCGCTGGCGCTATCGCCCGCCTTGCGGTCCGCCATCGCTTTCTGGTACAGGCCTGCCACCAGCAGCCGGTCGACGTCCGCCGCGTCTCCCGAGCGAATGCCCACGCCCCCGGCATAGTTGTAGACCAGGTCGCCGCCGTGCTCACCCGCTTCGAACAAGCAGTAGCTGCCGGCCAACCCCACCAGGGCGGAACCCACGTAGACCCAGCGCCGCACGGGCTTCTGCCCCAACCCCAGCGCCAGCAGTTCGAGCGCGCCCACCACCAGGAACACGTTGCGGGTTTTGCGACCCCAGTCCTCGTGATCCTGTACTGCCGTCCGTGCTCCCGGCACGCGCTCGACCGGCCCGTGCGCGTTGGTGCCGGACTGCACGGCGAAAACGGCGCCCACCGTCCCGGCGATCAGCAAGAACGCCGCGGCGTTGCGGGTCCAGTCCCAGCGCCCCAACAGCGACACCCAGCGCAAGAAAACACCCACCGACAGGAGGGCCACGACGAAGTGCACGATGGCGGGATGATAGAACGCGAGGTTCGGCATGACGTCTCCGGCACAGGGATCGGGTGAGCGGAATAACCTAATACGCAACGCGCGAACCGCGCGCTGGCGCGCTCCGGCGCGGCGCGCCATGTTGGGCCCATGGACCGACGCGACTGGTTGAAGGCGGGCGGCGCCGCCGCCCTCGGGACGGCGCTCGGGGCTGTCGCGCCGGCCGGTGTCACGGCGCGGCCCGTCGCGGGACGGCTCAA
>DATFVJ010000041.1:0-11525 GCA_035260365.1 Streptosporangiaceae bacterium | reverse complement strand
TGTCCGGGCCGGCAGCTGCCCGGGCCGGCCCGCCGGACCGGACAGGGGCCGGCGAACGCGGATCGCGCGTAGCGCCTGCGGAAGATCGACATCCTTGCCATAATTTGACCTTGCGCCAAGATCGGGAGATCACTCCCGTGTGTGTCGGCATCTGAGACGCTGACCAACTTGCCCGGTACCGGCATCGCAGAGTGGCCAGCGTACGGGCCGGCCACTCAGCGCCAGACCAGACTGAGAGGTCATCGTGAGCATCGTGCGCATGTCTGAACTTGCGGCCTCCCGGAGTTGGCCCGGGACGCAGCCCGCGCCGCCATTCCAGGCCCCGCTTGCGGGCTCCGGGGTGCTTGCCGCACTGAAATCGATCGTCGACTACATCCCGATCGAGATCGTCACCGTCTATGTCGCGGTCGGCGCGGCACTTTCCGACCCTGGCACGCCGTCCCGCACCGGTCAGTGGGTCGCCTTCTGGGTGTTTCTGGTGCTCACACCGGTGACCCTCTGGGCCCTTTTTGCCGCCCGCCTGCGCGCGGCGGGCGCTTCGCTACCGGTTGACCCAACGCGCTGGCCCTGGCCGGAGCTCATTGTCGCGATCGTCGCCTACGTCCTGTGGGCATTCACCTTGCCGAACACACCCTTCGCGGACTTCGGCTGGTACCGGCCGGGTCTTGGCACCGCAGTGCTCCTGGTCGGGACGCTCGTGCTCGGTCTGGGCGCGCCGCTGTTCACGCGGACGTCGGCCCCCGCGCAACCCCCTGTGCAGCAGCCTTAGGGCATGTCCCGCAGATCTCTGGCGGCGCGGATCGCCGCCTGGCCCTGCTGGCTTGGGATGGCGCCCGCAGCCACCGAGATCTACGGGACACACCCGAGATCTACGGGACACACCCTAGGCCGACCGGGAGCGGCCCCGTGCACGCGGCGCGGCGGCCGGCCGGGCGAGCTCCTCGGCGACCGGCAGCAGCGGGTTCGTGACGTTCGTGACGACCTCGTCGGCGAGTTCCTGCACCCGGCGCCCCCGGGACCGCGCCGCACCGCGCAGCATTTCGAAAGCCTGGCGCGGTTGCAGCCGGTGCCGTTCGGCGAGAACGCCGATCGCCTGCTCCACTCGCACCCGGCGTGCGAGAGCGTGCTCAAGTTGCGCGATCGTCACCTTCAACCTGGCGGTCTCCGCGTCGCCCGGGCCGGACGTCGTTTCTGCCACGTCCGGCCGGGCCGGCGACGGCAGCTCGCTTACCAGCAGATCGGCGAAGACCATCGCGCTGACCAGGTCCGGCAGGTCCTCGCCGCCGACCCGCCAGCCGTGCGGCGTCCGGTACACCACCGTGGCCGCGGTCCCGGTTTCCTGCCCGCCCAAGGCGGGCGCCTGCTCGCGACCGCCTTCTACGCCCACGCCCACGCCCGCCGCGGGCCGTGCATCCGGGCCCGCACCGGCGGCCGGGCCTGCGACCGGCGCTGGGACCGCATCAGGACCCGTGTTCGCTGGCCCGGGCGTGCCGCCAGCGTCAGCCGTTATGGAGAGATCTTGGTCCATTAGCTGCTGGCCAGAGTCTTCAGCCGTTCGATCACCTGCGCGGCGGAGGGGTTGGTGAGCGCGCTGCCGTCGTCGAATACCACCGTCGGCACGGTCTGGTTTCCGCCGTTGACCGCCATCACGAACTCGGCCCCTGCGGGGTCTGCCTCGATGTCAACCTCGATGAGCTCGATTCCCTCGCGCGCGAGCTGGCTCTTCAGCCGTCGGCAGAACGCGCACCAGGGCGTCGTGTACATCGTCGGGCCCGTGGGCGTCAGGGGCACTGACCCTCTCCCTCCTCGGCCGCGGCACTCCCACGGCCCTTCGGATAGCAACGCTCACAGTGGCCGCTGACTTCCCGCCGGACTCACCCGCCGCGACGGCGCACTCTCGTCGGTCCCTGCTGGGATGATGTGCGGCATGGCGGACACGATTCTCGCTGGGCTCGATCCCGAGCAGCGAGCCGTGGCCGAAGCCGTGCGTGGGCCGGTCTGTGTACTTGCAGGTGCGGGAACGGGGAAGACGCGCGCCATCACGTACCGGATCGCGCACGCGATCGACAGCGGCGCGATCGATCCGCGGCACGTGCTCGCTGTGACGTTCACCACTCGTGCGGCAGGGGAGTTGCGCGCCCGGCTTCGGCAGCTCGCGGGCGAAGGATCAGCCGTGGAGCGGGTGCAGGCGCGCACGTTCCACGCGGCGGCGCTGCGCCAGCTCGTCTACTTCTGGCCGCGAACGGTGGGCGGCACGGCGCCGCGGGTCATCGACTCCAAGCTCAGCCTGGTCGCCGAGGCAGCGCGGGCGCTCCGGCTGAAGCTCGACGGCGCAGCGCTGCGCGATGCGACGAGCGAGATCGAGTGGGCGAAGGCGGTTCAATGCAGGCCGGCCGACGTCGCCGCCCAGGCCAGGCAGTCCGGCCGGGTGCCGCCGGTTTCCTTCGAGGAGATGGCCAAGCTGTTCGACGCGTACGAGCGGCTGCGCCGCGACCGGCACGTGCTTGACTTCGAGTCGGTGCTCGAGCTGACCGCGGGCATCCTCGCCGATCACGGGCCGGCCGCCGCACAGGTCCATGATCAATACCGTTACTTCGTCGTAGACGAGTACCAGGACGTCAATCCGCTGCAGAAGCTGGTGCTCGACGCGTGGCTCGGCGGCCGGGACGACCTGTGCGTGGTCGGGGATCCGAACCAGACGATCTACTCGTTCACCGGCGCGACCCCAGCGTTCCTGACCGGGTTCACCGCGGAGTTCCCCACCGCGACAGTGATCAGGCTGATCCGCGACTATCGGTCGACGCCGCAGATCGTCCTGCTGGCCAACCGGCTGATCACCTCGGCGCGGCCGGGCCCGCAGCCGGGGTCTCGGCCGGGCCGGCGACCGGTCTCGCGGCCGCCGGTGCCAGCCGGGGCCGAGCTCGTCGCCCAGCGCGGCGACGGGCCGCAGCCCGCGTTCGCGGAGTATCCGGACGAGGAGGCGGAGGCGGAGGCGGTCGCGGCTCAGGCGCGTGACCTGGTCGCAGGCGGGCTCGCCGCCCGGCAGATCGCGATACTGGTCCGCACCAACGCCCAGACGGAGCTGTTCGAGCGCGCGCTGCGTGCCGCCGGCGTCCCCTTCGCCGTGCGCGGCGCCGAACGGTTCTTCGACCGGCCGGAGGTGCGGCAAGCGCTTGTGCTGCTGCGCGCCGCGGCCAAGGCCGAGCCGTCCGGCAGCGCGGCGGACGCGGCCGGCCACGTGTTCGCCGGCCTCGGCCTTTCCTCGGAGCCACCGGCAGGCGGCGGCGCGATGCGCGATCGCTGGGAGTCGCTCACCGCCCTCGCGAAGCTCGCTGATGAGTTCTTCCGCGCCCAGCCGGGCGCTACGCTCGCGGATTTCGCGTCCGACCTCACGCAGCGCGCGTCGCTGCAGCACGCCCCCGCGCTCGACGGCGTGACGATCGCGTCGCTACACGCCGCGAAGGGGCTGGAGTGGGACGCGGTGTTCCTGCCCGCACTCGTCGACGGCGTGCTACCGATCGTCTACGCGACCACTCCTGCCGCGGTCGAGGAAGAGCGGCGGCTGCTGTACGTCGGGGTGACGCGCGCCCGATCCAGGGTGCTGCTTTCCTGGTCGATGGCCCGGTCACCAGGCGCCAAGCGGTCGCGCCGGCCGTCGCCGTTCCTAGATTCGCTCTTTCCGCCTACGGCTGCCGCGGATGCGGCATCCATTGGTGCGAGGGATCCCGTGGGGTGGAGCCCCCCGGGACAATACAGCCATAACTATGGCTCACGCGGGCTGCCGCGCTCGGGAACTGCGGACCCGTCGGTGCCGAACGCCACGGCCGGGCGCGCCGCCGCGCGTCGCGCCGCCGCCGCAAGCCTGCGCCGGTGCTCGGTGTGCGGGCGAGCGCTCAGCGGCGCTGCCGAGCGAAAGCTCGGCCGTTGTGACACCTGCCCGGCCGTCCGTGACGAGATCCTCTACTCCCGGTTGAAGGAGTGGCGCACCGCCGCGGCCCGCGAACGCAGTATCCCCGCGTTCGTGGTGTTCACGGACGTGACCCTGCAGGTAATCGCCGAGCGTCAGCCGCGCAGCGAGGCGGAGCTTGTCGCGGTGCCCGGCGTCGGGCGTGTCAAGCTGGATAGATACGGCGCGGATGTTCTGGACCTGTGCCGGAGTCACCGCGGGACGTAGGAACCGGGCGTGGTCAGGTGCGCTGCCCGAGCATGGCCGGGTGCGCTGCCGGGCGTGCCGGGTGGGCTGGTGTGGCCGGGCGTGCTGCCGGGTGACGTGCTAAGGCCATGAACGGCCCTGAATGATCTTCGGCTAGTGTCACGCGCGGACGTGTTGCCGGTGATGGCCGGCGTGAGCCGGAGGCGAACGGGATGAGCAAGGCCCTCGAGGATCTGCTCGATCTGCTCGACCTCGAGCAGATCGAGGTCAATATCTTCCGCGGGCGCAGCCCGGACGAGCAGGTCCAGCGGGTATTCGGGGGCCAGGTCGCCGGTCAGGCGTTGGTCGCCGCGGGGCGTACGGTTCCGGCCGATCGTCCCGTGCACTCGCTGCACGCGTATTTCATCCGGCCGGGTGACCCCGCCGTGCCGATCGTGTACATGGTCGACCGGGTGCGGGACGGCCGTTCGTTCACCACCCGCCGGGTTTCTGCGGTGCAGCACGGCAAGGTGATCTTTACGCTCTCCGCGTCGTTCCATCATCCAGAACCCGGCCCGCAGCACGCCCTGCGCATGCCCGAGGTACCTCGCCCGGACCAGGTCCCGTCGCTGGTCGAGCGGCTGGAGAGGGTATTCGGCCCGCTGTCGGACGGTTTCTACCGCAGCCGGCCGATCGACCTCAGGTTCGTCGGCCCGCTCACCCTGGAGGCACAACGCGATCCCACGCTCCGCAGTACGGAAAGCCTCGTCTGGCTACGGGTGGACGGCGAACTGCCTGACGACCCCATGCTCCATGTCTGCCTCATGACGTACGCCTCGGACATGACGTTGCTCGACTCGGTGCTGCTCGCGCACGGCCTGTCCTGGGCGGATGGCCGGACGACCGGGGCCAGCCTGGATCACGCGATGTGGTTCCACCGGCCGTTCCGCGCGGACAGGTGGCTGCTCTACGCGCAGCAGACGCCCGTGGCCTTCGGGGGCCTTGGCCTGGCCCGCGGCGAGGTGTTCACGGAAAGCGGTGAACTCGTGGTGTCGGTCGTCCAGGAGGGCTTGATCCGGACGCGCAGCGACGCGGCCGAGGAGTAGCGGCCCAGCGGTAGCGGCCCGGGTGTATCGGCCCAGGATGCCGCGGCCCGAGATGTCATTGGCCAGGATGGTCGCGGCGGTGTCGCCGCTTCGCCGCGGCGGTCACGTCGTGTGCTCTTGCGCCGGTTGCTACCTGTGCCGCATTTCTCGCAGTTTCTCTGCTCGATTCGGGTTTCTTCTGATCGTTTTGTTCGCCCGTTCTCCGTCGTCCCACCCGCCTCGGCAAGGCCGTGTGCGAGAGCGGTCTCACGCGCGAAACCGCAGGTCAAAAAAAGCTTGCCGAACCCACGGATGGTTCATAGGCTTGCTGACACGCCCTTTTGGGCCCTGACCGCAGATCTCCACGGAGGGAGGTGTCCAGTGTGATGAACGTGACCATAGCTGCCCCGCGCGGCGCCTTTGGCATGCGCACGGCGGGCGCCTTCCCGCGCGCCAAGGGTGGAGTGTGCCTGGAAGGCATCGTCGGCACAGGCACGGACACCGGTGTGCCCGTGGTTCATGCCGTGACGCTCGGCGCCGTGGGGCCGGCGGCCGGGCCGGTCTTCGTCATGCGCAAGCGGGTTGCTCCCGCGGTGTGGCGCGCCGGCCAGGCGCTGTCTGGGCAGCCGCTTTCTGGGTCGGCGGTCCTAGACCGCATGACCGTCCGCACGCACTACAACTACACGACCCGTGTGATCGCCAACGGCGATGACGCCCCGGGTCCGCATCGACGGAGGGTGCCGGTTTAGGCTGACCGGCCTCAAGCTCCTCCAGGCCGCGGACCCGAAAAGGGTCCGCGGCCTTTGTTATGCCGGGCCACCGTTTGTCAGACCAGCGACTCAGCGACGAGCAGAGCAGTACGACAACGAGAGCAGGACGAACGAGGAGAGGGGTTGACACCGATGCAGTGGCCCGACACCATCGCTGTTCCGGCGGGAGCAGCGGCGGGGTACGAGGTGGGCGCCGCGAGGGACGCGTTGCGAGGCGAAGGCGGGAGACTCACCGCGGGCATCGTGGCCGCGGTTAGCGCGTTCAGCGGGCTCGATCTGCCATGCAGCGATGAGCCGGACCTGTTTTTTGCCGAGTCGCCGGAGGACGTGGAATCTGCGAAGGCGCTGTGCCGTGATTGCCCCGCACGGCTCTCCTGCCTGACCGGGGCCACCGAGCGGCGGGAGCCGTGGGGCGTCTGGGGCGGTGAACTCTTCCTGCGCGGCGAGATCCTGCCACGCAAGCGCCCCCGCGGCCGGCCGCGCAAGACCGAGGTGGCCGCCTGAGAAGGTGGCTGCCTAACGTGGAGGCCGTGCACGGACGGCGAGCGACCGACAACGCATGGCGAATGGTAAGGGCCGCGCTCCTGCTCGGCCGCCTCGCGGCGGCCCGCAGTCCCGGCCCGCAGCCCGGACCGCGGTCCGGCCCGCTGTGCGAGCCCGCCGTCCGGCCCGCGGCCTCCTGGCGCGATGACAATTCCAGAATTTCTTGACCTGATAGGCGGAAGCAAATGTTGCTGCAAGAACAACTCGGCAAAGACCGAGTTGAGTCGTTACTCGCGGAAGCGAGGCGATCGCGGCTTGGCCGGCGATCCGCGGCGCTCAAACGAGCGCGGCGCCGCGCCGACCGGGCAGCGGCGCGTCTCAGCCGGGCGAAGCGGGACGTCAACCGGCTGCGCAGTTCTCTGCACGCCGGGTCCTAGTAGTACTTTGTTAGGTTGGGGTGAGGGCGGCGGCGAGCCGGTTGCGGCGCTCGTCCGGGGCGGGGAAGGGGTGGCCTTTCGGTTTTCCGCTGGCCAGCCAGCCACGGATGGTGCTTTGCGTGACGTGTAACTGCTGCGCGGCCTCGGCAGTGCTGAGCCAGGGGCCATCGAGGCCGGGGGCGAGCTGCGCCTCGTCCAGTACACGCGCGAGCATGGCGGCGTCGTCGGCCGTGAGGTCGAGGCGCACGGCGGCGTGCCGTGCACGACCGGGCAGAGGGGTGATCTTGACGTCCCACCACCATTTGATCGCCTGCCGCGAGCGTGCGAAGGCGGCTTGAAGCGCGCCGGCGAAGTCCAGCGGTTCGCCGTCGCTTGCACGTCCCCGTGGCACAGCGCTAACGCTGCGATCAGGTGTCACAGGTGTCAAGGCGACGGGCATAACCATGCAGCTCGACCGGCCTCATCGCGTGGTACATCTCCGTAACGGATAGGTAATACTACGCATAGTATCTACCAGTTTGAGCACATTGGATGCGGCCCTGCCGCCACTGAGGCCACACTTGTCGCGACGGACGCAGGTCTGGCGACGCCCACGGGCAGCCGTCACAGCTCAGCTCCCATCTGGTGAAAGGCATCACCTGGGCATGACAGCACCGCGCAGACCTACCGTGGCGCAACCTTCGCGCAATCCCTCATCACCACGCCCGCCGGGCATCGTGCGCCCCTTCCCGGCCCGGATGCCGTCGCCGTCGCCGCTTTGGCGGGCCGCTGCCAGGACGCCCGCGGCCGGGCACAGTTCCGCTGGACCGCCCGGCGACCGGATTGTGGGGACCGGTGAACACCCAGGGCAGTGATCGCAGCGGCTTTCCCGCGCCACCCCGCGCCGAAAGCGCGGTGCCGGGGGATTTAGGGGATCCGGAGATCATCGCCTTGTTCCGGGGGCACTGGCGGCGGCTGACCGGCTATCTGATCAGTCTGGGGGCTGACCGGGCCACCGCGGACGACATCGTCCAGGACAGCTTCCTGGCCACGCGGCGCCGCTGGCCAGAGGTACGCGGCTTTGCGGGCCCGGTGGTCTACCCGTACCGGATCGCCACGTACCGGCTGCGCCGCGTCCTGAGGACACGGCAGGCTGCTGGCCATTCCGGCGGCTGCGGGCACCCGGTTGCCGCCGACGGCGGTGTCCAGCTGGCGCCGGAATTTGAGGCCACGCTGAGCAAGCTGCCCCGGCGGCAGCGCGAAGTCATGCTGCTCAACTTGATCTACGGATTTAAGATCAGTGAAATCGCCGTCATCCTCCAGGTCCACGTGGGCACCGTCAAGCACTACCTGAGCCTGGGCAGGCAAAGGCTCGCTGAACTCCTCCTCACGGTCGACTTCGACGCCAGCCGAGAACAACGTTCAGTGATCACAGATGGCGGGCCGCTGGACGGCCTTGCCGCGCTCGCCGGCGCCGGCGAGCAAGGCCTCAGGCGGCTGCGGGGCGGGCTGCGGCGCCTGCATGACGATGCGCGGGAGGCGGAGCGGATCGACGACATCGCCGATCTGACCGACGCCGCCAGCGATGCGTATCACCTCGGTGAGGCAGCCGAACGCCACGGCGACCTCGACGGGGCAGAACGTCATTTCCGCCGCGCCGCCGGTTACGATCACGACGACGCCGCCCAGCGGCTCGCCTTGATCCTCGACGCGCAAGCCGATCTGTTGCAGACAGCCGAGGGTGGGGAACACACGGCGCGGGCGAAGCGGGCGCAAGCGCTGGTCTGGCACGGATATGCCGGCAAGCTTGGCGTACCTGGCCTGCCGCCCCGTGACCCGGTGCCGGAACCGCGGCACGGTCCGTCATGGCTCGTTCCCGGCCATGCGCTGC
Organism: Streptosporangiaceae bacterium; assembly: GCA_035260365.1. Classification (GTDB taxonomy): domain Bacteria; phylum Actinomycetota; class Actinomycetes; order Streptosporangiales; family Streptosporangiaceae; genus DATFVJ01. The sequence continues at coordinate 2,748 of DATFVJ010000041.1, read as the reverse complement.
ACTGCACGATCGTGTGCGTGGACATCGCCGCGTTCGGCGACCCTCAGCGTGACGATGACGTTCAGCTCCACCTGCGCGAGTCCCTGTACGCCATCCTGGAGGAGAGTTTCCGCGCTTGCCCGATCGCCTGGCACGGTTGTTACCGTGAGGACCGGGGCGATGGCGTGCTCGTCGTGGCACCGCCCGCCATCGCCACTGGCGCGCTCGCCGACCCTTTGGTCGCGCACCTGCGCGCCGGCCTGCGCCGTCACAACAAACACGCCAGCGACACCGCGCAGATCCGGCTGCGCATGGCGCTGCACGCCGGCCCGGTTCACCGCGATGGCAACGGGGTGGCGGGGCAAGCCCTCACTCTGGCCTTCCGCCTTCTGGAAGCGCCGGCTTTCAAGGAGGAGTTTGCCGTCTCATCCGCCGCCCTCGGTGTCATCGTGTCCGGTCAGATCTACGACACCGTCATCCGGCCCGGCCATGGGCTCGCCGACCCGGCGGGCTACCATCCGATCGAGGTCGCGCTGAAGGAAACCCGCACCACCGCCTGGCTCGACCTTCCCGCAGGTCTGCCCAGCCACACCCGGCCGGACATCTGCGGGGCTGATGCCCACCAGTTACGCGGGCCCCGCCGCCCGCCAGCCGGCTCACCGGGTACCGGGGACGGCCGCCCGGCAGCCCCGCCCTCACGCCCTTTCGCAGGCCACGATCCAGGATCACCCGCGCCATCGCCGCCAGCAGTACGGGAAACCGGTCCGGGCGCTGCGGCCCGGCCGCCTGTGGCCGGGCAGGAGCCGAGGCGCCCGCCTCAGGCGAGGGGTGGGCCGACGGCGTTGCGGATCCTGCTGGGTGCTCAGTTCCGGCGGCTGCGTGAGGCACAAGGGATGACCCAAGGGGAAGCCGGCCGCCTCGCTGGCACCTCGCATGCCAGGATGAAGTGCCTTGAACTCGGACTGGCCGAGTTCAAGGACCGCGACATCACCGTGCTGCTGGCACTGTACGAAGTAAGGGACGCACCCGTGTGCGAGGCGTTGCGGGGCCTCGCCGAGCAGGCGAACACGCCGGACCGGCCAGACGGCCACCCCTGCACCTTGCCCGGCTTCCTCGAGCCCTGGGCCGGGCTCGAGCAAGCTGCCACGCTGATCCGGGCCTACCAGGCCCAGTTCGTGCCCGCGCTGTTGCAAACCGAGGCCTATGCCCACGCGGCCATCCGGCTGCAGCACCCTGGCTACAGCGATGACGACATCGGGCGCTGTGTCCGAATGCGGATGATCCGGCAAAAAGTGCTCACCCAGCCGCGGCGCCCCCTGTTGTGGGTGGTCACCGACGAGGCGGCGTTGTGGCACCCAGTCGGCGGCGCGGACGTCATCCGGGCCCAGCTCAGGCACCTCATCGAGGCCGCCAGCTGGCCCAGCGTGCGGATCCAGGTACGGCCTGTGCACGTGAGCAGCCACCCGGCCGCGGCGGCCGGATTCAGCATCCTGCGCTTCCGCGAGTTCGTCCTGCCCGACATCGTCTGCGCCGAACAGGCAGCCAGCGTGCTCTACATGGAAAGACCCGCAGAGGTAGACAACTACATGCCCGTGATGGATCAGATCTGCGTCGCGGCCAGGCCGGTCGACGCCACTCCCTCGATCCTCCGCACCGTTCTCAAAGACCTCTAACCCGTGACGATAGGTGCAGCGAAGTGCAGACACCGGACATAAGCCCATGAACCAGCCACTGGGGCCAGATCCCCCGTGCCGCAAACGGCGGGCACTTCTGATCATCGGATAGACGGCGAAGAAGGCTGCCAGATTTCCTCACAGACCTGCTCGGGCGCCGCAGCAGCAACAGCAACAGCAACAAGATCTGCATCACCGGGACTGCGCCGCCGAGCTTAGCTGGCGGTCGTTCGCCGGCCACCCGGCCGGACGGGCAAGGTGACACATGGGCCCTGCTTGCCGCGGCGCTGGCAGGTGCCACCACCCCCGGGGGTGGCGTGAAAGACCCGTGCCAGCCGCGCCCAGGCCAGCGCCGGCAACTGCGCGGCGCGGAACAAGGCGGTAACCGCCGAGACCGCGTGGTCGCCGTCCCACGGCCGCGGCTATGCTCGCCACGTACCCAATTCCGGCAGAGAAGTGGAGAAACGGCCGGTGACTGATAATTCACCCGCGTCCGGCCAAAGGCCGGCGAAGATCGACACAACCGTGCCGCATTCGGCTCGGGTCTGGAACTACTGGCTGGGCGGCAAGGACCATTACCCGGTCGACCGCGACGCCGGCGACCAGTACCGGCAGATCTTCCCGCAGATAGTAGATATCGCCCGCGCCGACCGGACGTTCTTGGGCCGCGCGGTCCGCTACCTCGCCGGTGAGGCAGGAATTCGCCAATTCTTAGACATCGGCACCGGCCTGCCGACCCTGGACAACACCCACGAAGTGGCCCAGCGGGTGGCCCCGCAGTCGCGGATCGTCTATGTCGACAACGACCCCCTCGTGCTGGTGCACGCCCGCGCCCTGCTCACCAGCACCCCGGAAGGAGCCTGCAACTACATCGAGGCTGACCTGCGCGAACCGGACAAGATCCTTAAGGCCGCCGCCGCGACCCTGGACCTCGCTCAGCCGGTCGCGATCACACTGCTGGGCATCTTGCACTTCATCAGCGACCATGACGAGGCGTACCAGATCGTGACCCGGCTGGTCGACGCCGTCCCCCCCGGTAGTTACCTGGCGCTCACCCACGCCACCCTCGACCCCTCCCTGGGGGGCGAGGCAACCG
>DATFVJ010000040.1:0-9886 GCA_035260365.1 Streptosporangiaceae bacterium | reverse complement strand
TGACGATGCGCCTGCCTTGACGAATCGCTCGTAGCCCTCGGTCTCGAGCGTCTCAGCGAGCTCCTGGCCGCCCTCCTCGACGATCTTCCCGCCGACGAACACGTGCACGAAATCCGGCGTGACGTAACGCAGGATCCGCGTGTAGTGGGTGATCAGCAGTATCCCGGGGCGGGCCGGCCCTTCCTGGGCGCGGAAGCGGTTGATCCCCTCGGAAACGATCCTGAGTGCGTCGATGTCGAGCCCTGAGTCCGTCTCGTCAAGCACGGCGATCTTCGGCTGCAAAAGCTCGAGCTGCAGGATCTCGTGCCGCTTCTTCTCGCCACCGGAGAAGCCCTCGTTCAGATTGCGCTCCGCGAAGGCGGGATCGATGGCGAGCCCGGACATCGCGCCGCGCATCTCCTTCATGAAGTCACGCAGCTTCGGCGGCTGGCCGCGCACCGCGGTGACCGCGGTCCGCAGGAAGTTCGACACCGATACGCCCGGAACCTCGACCGGGTACTGCATGGCGAGGAACAGTCCGGCCCGCGCGCGCTGGTCCACGCTCATGGCGAGCACGTCCTCGCCGTCCAGGGTCACCGTCCCGCTGGTGACCTGGTATTTGGGATGACCGGCGATCGCGTACGCGAGCGTGGACTTGCCGGAGCCATTCGGGCCCATGATCGCGTGGGTCTGCCCGGCCGCCACGGTCAGGTCGACGCCCTTCAGGATCTCTCGGCTCGGGCCCGCGGCGTCTGCCACGCTGACGTGCAGGTCATGGATCTCAAGAATGGACATGGTTCGCTATATCTCCGGTTCTCTTCTATGGTTCTCGGCCGTCAGGGTCCCGGGGTGCCCGCGGAAAGCGTGGCGTCCCCACGGCCGGCCGGTTCGGGTCATTGGTCTTCGCGCCCGGACATCCCGGTGCCCAGTGACACGAGCACATCGTCGCCCTCGATCTTGACGGGAAAGGTGGGCACCGGCCTGGTCGCGGGCAGCCCGGTCGGGTCGCCCGTGCGCAGATCGAAGCACGATCCGTGCAGCCAGCACTCGATCGTGTGGTCGTAGACCTCGCCCTCCGACAGCGCCACCTCCTCGTGCGAGCAGACGTCGAGCAACGCGAATACCTCTCCCTCCGCGCGGACGATGGCGACGGGCGTACCGCTCACGTCGACACCGATCACGCCCTCGTCCGGCAGATCAGACAGGGCGCACGCGCGTACGTAGGTGGACAGTTCGGTCATGACCGCCGTCCCTCCGGGCGGTGCACTGTCGCCGGGGCCGCCTGGATGTCTCGCGAACGCTGTATCTCGGGCGAGCGGCCAGCCTCCCGCGACCGCTCCGCCGCCCCGGCGGGTGACGTGGCGCCAGACAGCCAGGCCGGCCCGGCCGAGCGAAGCAGCTCGGCCTCGATCGCGTCGGCGATTGCTGGCCGCAGGCTCGGGACGTCGATCCGCTCGATGAGCTGGCCAAAGAAACCGCTGATCACCAGGCGGCGGGCTTCCTCGAACGGGATCCCGCGCGCCATCAGGTAGAACAGGTGCTGATCTTCGAGACGCCCGCTCGCGCTCGCGTGCCCGGCCCCGGTGACCTCGCCGGTCAGGATCTCAAGGTTCGGGACCGAGTCGACCCGGGTGCCGTCGGTGAGTACCAGGTTGCGGTTGTATTCGTAGGTGTCCGTGCCGGTCGCCTCCGCACGGATGATCACATCGCCTATCCACACCGCGTGCGCGCCATCGCCCTGCAGCGCCCCCTTGTACTCCACCCGGCTGCGGCAGTCCCGCACCGCGTGATCCACGAACAGCCGGTGCTCGAAATGCTGGCCGGCGTCGGTGAAGTACAGGCCGAGCAGTTCGGCGTCGCCGCCCGGCCCGGTGTAGCGGACCGACGGAGCGATCCTGACCACGTCGCCGCCCAGCGTCACGGTGAAGTGCTTGATCCGGGCGTCGCGGTCGAGCTGTGCGTGGTGGTGCGACAGGTGCACGGAATCGTCCGCCCAGCCCTGCACGGTGACGACAGAAAGCGAGGCGCCCTCGCGGACGGCGAACTCCACGTTGTCCGCGTAGACCGCGCTGCCTGAGTGATCGAGCACGAGCGCGGCCTCGGCGAATGGCTCCACCTCGACCAGCAGGTGGCCGAACGCGGCATTTTTCGGGGGGGCCGTGGGGTCGGCCCCCCGGGCTGGAGCCCGCGCACCCGGCTGCCCGGCCAGGTCGCCGCGCACGGAGAGCACGGTCGGCCGGGAAGCCACCGTGTCCTTGGGCACGGTGACCACCGTGGCCTGGCGGAACGAATTGTACGCACGGGCGCTCACCCGGTCGGCGGGCACGAACGCGCGGCCGATCCTCCGGTCGTCCCGGCCGACCGTCTCCACCCGCACCTCGGGCGCGGCGTCGGCCGCCACGACGATCTTGCCTGGCTGCGGAGGGCCGCCAGAATTCAGACCGCCGGAGTGCAGGCCGTGCAGCCGCCGCAGCGGGGTGAACCGCCACTCCTCCTCCCGGCCGGTCGGCACGGGGAAGTCGGCCAGGTCATAGGACTCACGCCCATGCAGCCTGGACAGAGGGACCGCCGTCTCCAGCGTCCCTTGAATTCCTGCCATTAGCCGACTGCCCCCTCCATCTGGAGCTCGATGAGGCGGTTCAGCTCGAGCGCGTATTCCATCGGCAGCTCGCGCGCGATCGGCTCGACGAAGCCGCGGACGATCGTGGCCATCGCCTCGTCCTCGGTCATGCCCCGGCTCATCAGGTAGAAAAGCTGATCCTCGGAGACCTTGGACACCGTGGCCTCGTGGCCCATCTCCACGTCGTCTTCACGGACATCGACGTAGGGATAGGTATCGGACCGGCTGACCGTATCGATGAGCAGCGCGTCGCACTTCACCGTGGACTTGGACTGGCTGGCGCCCTCCTGCACCTGAACCAGGCCGCGGTAGGAGGTACGGCCGCCGCCGCGCGCCACCGACTTGGACACGATCGTGGACGAGGTGTGCGGCGCGCAGTGCACCATCTTCGCGCCGGCGTCCTGGTGCTGGCCCTCGCCAGCGAACGCCACGGAGAGCGTCTCGCCGGTGGCGTACTCGCCCATCAGGTACACGGCCGGGTACTTCATCGTGACCTTCGAGCCGATGTTGCCGTCGATCCATTCCATGGTCGCGCCCTGGTAGGCGACGGCCCGCTTGGTGACGAGGTTGTACACGTTGTTCGACCAGTTCTGGATGGTCGTGTACCGGCAGCGGGCGTCCTTCTTCACCACGATCTCGACGACCGCGGAGTGCAGGGAGTCCGACTTGTAGATCGGTGCGGTGCAGCCCTCGACGTAGTGGACGTAGGCGCCCTCGTCCACGATGATGAGCGTCCGCTCGAACTGGCCCATGTTCTCGGTGTTGATCCGGAAGTACGCCTGGAGCGGGATCTCCACGTGCACGCCAGGCGGCACATAGATGAACGAGCCACCGGACCAGACCGCGGTGTTGAGCGCCGCGAACTTGTTGTCACCGGGCGGGATCACCGTCGCGAAGTACTCCTGGAAAAGGTCTGGGTGCTCCCGCAGCGCCGTATCGGTGTCGAGGAAGATGACACCCTTCTCCTCCAGATCCTCGCGGATCTTGTGATAGACGACTTCGCTCTCGTACTGTGCCGCCACGCCCGCGATGAGACGCTGCTTCTCCGCCTCGGGGATCCCGAGCCTGTCGTAGGTGTTCTTGATGTCCGCCGGAAGCTCGTCCCAGCTCGCGGCCTGCTTCTCCGTCGACCGGACGAAGTACTTGATGTTGTCGAAGTCGATCTCGGTGAGATCGGCGCCCCACGCGGGCAACGGCTTCTTGCCGAACAGCCGCAGTCCACGCAGACGCAGGTCGAGCATCCATTCCGGCTCGTTCTTCTTGGCCGAGATGCCCCTGACGACATCTTCGGAAAGGCCGCGCTGTGCCGCGGCGCCTGCCGCGTCCGTGTCGGCCCAGCCGAACTTGTATCGGTCAAGGCCCTCGAGTTCTGGGCGCGTGGTTGTAGTCATTGACAGAGCCCTCCGGACTCGGACTTCGTATTGGGCGTTTTCCCAGCGCTGGCAATCGCAGTGCCTTCGTTCCCGGCGCTTTCGTTCCCGGCGCTTTCGCGCCGTGACCCGGGCGCGCGCATCATCGACAGGTCGGTCACATGCGTCGTGCAGATTCCGTCGCCGTGCGCGATGGTGGCGAGCCGCTGCACCGGTGTGCCGAGCAGACGGCCGAACGCCTCGGTCTCCGCCTCGCAAAGCTGCGGAAACTCCACGGCCACGTGCGCGACCGGGCAGTGATGCTGGCAAAGCTGCTGGCCGCCGCCTGCGGGCGCGATGTCGGCCGACGCTGCGTACCCGTCCGCCGTCAGCGCCTCCGCCAGCGCCTGCACGCGCTCGCTGGTGGGCGCGGCCTCGACCGTGGGCCGGTATCGCCACTCGAGATCGGCGATCTGCTCGCGCGCGAACTCGGCGACCGCCTGCGGACCGCCGGTCCGGGCGAGGAAGCGGAGCGCGCTGCTGGCGAGATCGTCGTACGCGTGCTCGAACGCGCTCCGGCCCGCATCGGTGATGGCGAACACCTTCGCCGGCCGCCCTCTGCCCCGGCTGCCGTAGACCCGGGCCTTCCGCGCCTCGATCATCTGGTCCGTGAGGAGCGCGTCGAGGTGCCGCCGGATCGCCGCTGGCGTGAGCCCGAGCCTGCTGCTGAGCGCGAACGCCGTGATCGGGCCGTTCTCGAGGATCAGCCGGGCGACGCGCGCCCTGGTGCCCCGCTCGCTGCCCGGGTAAGCCTGGATCGCGGCAGCATCCACCCGGCCGCGGGTGTCGTGCCCCGCCGCCCCGGTGATCGCCTCCGTCTGCCGCATGTATTTCACAACATCAGTGTGGCGTAAATCCATCCCTGCGCGCAACGCCGTGGGGCGTGGGGTCGCTCACAACAGCACGGTTTGACAAGGTTACCGTTGCCAAATTCCGCCGCTTCCCGGCCGGGCGTCCGCCCCGGCGCCGTGCGGGCGTGCCACTGAGCCGGGGTTTGCTACTGAGCCGGGGTTTGCTACTGAGTGGCGTGTGCAAAGAGTGAACTTGTGAGCGGGATGCGCCGTGTGCGGGGGGCCGGCGTCTCTCGTTGCCCGGAGCAGAGACTCTCAACCCGGGCTCGAGGTGCCGTAGGCAGGCTCAGCAGGCTTCGAGTCCTCATATCCTGCCCGGAAGCGGGCAGGAAACTTGACCAAGGGCCTTTGTGTTGACAGTCTGCCGTCGTGTGACACCTCCGGCCCCTCAGGATCTCGTCCGGCACGTCTGCACGACCACCGGACTGGCGCCGGGCACGGCGGAGCGTGTCATCGCCGACGTTATCGCCTACTTCGGTGAGACCGCGGCGGAGTTCGTCCGCCGCAGGCACGACGAGCTGCACCATCGCCAGTACAAGAACCCGCAGATCTGGCCCCTGATCGCCACCGAGCTTGCCCACCGGCCGGTCGCCGCCCCAGAGCTGTCACAGCGTCAGCTCCGCCGGATCGTCTACGGCTGACGCGCAAGCCAGGCGGCAGGCGGCAGCAGAAAGGAGCGACCGCGATGTGCGGCATCGTCGGCTATATCGGTCATCGCCAGGCAACCCCGATCCTGCTCGAGGGCCTGCACCGGCTGGAGTACCGCGGCTACGACTCGGCCGGGATCGCCGTCGTGCACCGTGGCAGGCTGCGGGTGACCAAGGCCGCGGTGCGGGTGGCCGGCCTGCGCGATCTTGTCGGGGCGCCTACCACGGCGACCGTGGGCATCGGGCACACCAGATGGGCCACGCACGGCGAGCCGAGCGATGTCAACGCCCACCCGCACACCGACGCGAGCGGCCGCATCGCGGTCGTGCACAACGGGATCATTGAGAATGCCGAACGGCTGCGCGGTGAACTCGCCGCCGCCGGGACCAAACTCGTCTCGGAGACCGACACCGAGGCCCTGGCGCATCTCATCGCCGCGGCCATCGCCGACGGCGCCGCGACCCTGGAAGACGCCGTACGCGGCGCACTGCGCAGGGTCGAGGGTGCGTACGGGCTGCTCGTCCTCGACGCCCGCAGGCCGGGCGAGCTCGTGGTGGCGCGCAGCGGCAGCCCGATCGTGCTCGGCGTCGGCGACGACGAGATGTTCGTCGCCTCCGACGTCGCGGCGCTGGTCCGGCACACGCAGCGGGTCGTCTACCTGGACGACGGCGAGCTCGCGACCGTCCGCGCGAACGAGTTCCACACGAGCACGCTCGAGGCGCGGCGGACCGACAAGATCCCGACCACGGTCGAACTGCGGGCCGAGGATTACGACCTCGGCGGTTTCTCCGACTACATGCGCAAGGAGATGTACGAGCAGCCCGAGGCGGTCCAGCGCGCGCTGCTCGGACGGCTGGACGACCGGTTCGCCACCGCACGCCTCGGCGGCATCGAGATCACCGCTCGTGACGTCCACACGATCAGGCGGGTGACCTTCCTCGGCTGCGGATCGGCCTACTACGCGGGCCAGATGGGCGCGGCGTTCATGGAGGAGTTCGCCAGGATCCCCGCGGACGCGGAACCGGCGTCCGAATTTCGCTACCGCAATCCCGCGGTCGACCCGCACACGCTGTTCGTCGCGGTCAGCCAATCCGGTGAGACGCTCGACACGCTCGCTGCCGTCCAGGAGCTCAAGCGCAAGGGGGGCCGGATGCTCGGGACCGTGAACGTGGTCGGCAGCGCGATCGGCCGCGAATGCGGTAACGGCATCTTCCTGCACGCCGGGCCGGAGGTCGCGGTCGCGTCGACCAAGGCGTTCACGAACATGGCCATCGTGTTCGCGATGCTTGGCCTCTTGTTCGGCCGGGTCCGCGACCTGTCCGTCGCGGACGGGCGGCGGATCGTCGAGGGCCTGCGCCTGCTCCCCGAGCAGATCTCGCAGGTGCTCGAGGGGGAAGCGGCGATCGCCGACGTCGCGAACAGGTACGCGGACGCACAGCACATGTTCTTCATCGGCCGGGTCCGTGGCTGGCCGGTCGCGCGGGAGGGCGCACAGAAGCTGAAGGAGATCTCCTACGTGCACGCCGAGGCGTACCAGGCATCTGAGCTCAAGCACGGGCCGCTGGCCCTGATCGACGCCAGCATGCCCACCGTGGCCGTCGTGCCTGGAGACGAGTTGCTGGCCAAGCACATCGGGACGATCGAGGAGGTGAAGGCGCGTGGCGGCCCGGTCATCGCCGTCACCAACGCCGATCTTCCCGACGGTCTCGCCGACGCCGTCATCACCGTGCCGTACAACGAGCCCGAGCTGAACCCGATCCTGCTCACCATCCCCCTGCAGCTCTTCGCCTACCACGTCGCCGTCAAGCTCGGCCGGGACATCGACAAGCCGCGCAACCTGGCCAAGAGCGTCACCGTCGAGTAACGGCCCCGCGGTGCGTTCCCGTGATCCCCCGGTCATTCATCCAGGCAGCGGTTCTGAACATGGCAGCGATCATGAAACAGGCTCTCGCGCACGGCGGGCCGCCCGCGGACGCGCCCGGCCGGGGTGCCAGGCGGCCCTGGTGGACGGCGTGATCCGCGAGCCCGTGGCCGGGCCGCCCCGACACGTCTCTAGACTCGCCTGCGTGAGCGTCTCCGCGGTCGAGATCACCGGACTGGCCAAGCGTTACGGGCCGGTGACCGCGGTCGACGGCCTCACCTTGTGCGCCGCGCGCCACGAGGTGACCGCCCTGCTCGGGCCGAACGGCGCGGGCAAGACCACCACGGTGGAGATCTGCGAGGGCTACCGGCGGCCGGACGCAGGTACGGTACGGGTCCTCGGCCTCGATCCGGTCCGCGAGGCGCGTGCCCTGCGGCCGCAGGTCGGCGTCATGCCGCAGTCCGGCGGGATCCCGCCGGCCGCGCGGCCGGGCGAATATCTCCGCTTGATGGCGAGCTTCCACGCCCGTCCCGCCGATCCGGCGGTCCTGCTCGACCGGCTCGGCCTCACGTCGAGTGTGCGCACGCCGGTGCGACGGCTGTCCGGGGGGCAGCAACAGCGCCTTTCTCTCGCCGCCGCCATCATCGGCCGGCCGCAACTGCTGTTCCTCGACGAGCCGACCGCCGGCCTCGACCCGCAGGCGCGCCTCGCGACCTGGGACCTGATCGCCGAGCTTCGCGCGGCCGGGGTGAGCGTCGTGCTCACCACGCATCTGATGGACGAAGCAGAACGGCTGGCCGACCGGGTCGCGATCATCGACCACGGGCGCCTGGTCGCGGCCGGCACCCCGGCGTCGCTCACGGGCGGGCGCCGGCAGCTTCGGCTGCGTTCACGGCCGCGTCTGTACCTCGGCGATCTCCTCGCCGCCCTGCCGGCGGGAAGCACGGCGAGTGAGTCGCCGGCCGGCCACTACATGATCGACACGGGCGACGACGCGGCCGGCACGCCCGAACTGCTCAGCGCCGTCGCCGCCTGGTGCGGCGCTCATCAGGTGCGGACCGACGACCTGCGGCTCGCGAGCCGTACCCTCGAAGACGTGTTCCTCGAGCTGACCGGTCGGGACCTTCGCCCATGACGAGGGCTTACCGATGAGCAGGGCCAACCGGGTAAGCCCGGCCACGAGCCGAACCGCGGCCGGGCATGACCCAGCTGACCCGGACAGCAGCCCGGACAGCCCGGACAGCAGCCCGGACAGCCCGGACGGCGGCAACGTGGACCGCGGCAACCTGGACCGGGCCCGCGTCGGCCCGGACAACCCCGACCCAAATGGCCCGGCTGGGCCGCGGGCGGCGCGCCACGCGGGAGCCGTCCGGGCTGGGCCGGCCCGGGGGGACACGGCGCCGTCCGGGGACACCCCGGACCCCGATGGCCCGGAACCCCCCGCTGCGCCGCGGGCGGCGCGCCACGCGGGAGCCGTCCGGGATAATGATCTTGCGCCGGCGCCCGGGGCCGCGCCGCTGCGCCGGATGGTCGCCGCGCAGGCCGTGTTCGACGGGCGCGGCCTGCTGCGCAACGGCGAGCAGTTGCTGCTCACGATGATCATCCCGATCCTGCTGCTGACCGGGTTCAGCGAGGCATCCGTGCTCAACCTCGGGCGCGGCAGCCGGGTGGACTTCCTCACCCCCGGGATCATCGCGCTCGCGGTCATGTCCACCGCGTTCGCCAGCCAGGCGATCGCCACGGGCTTCGAGCGCAGGTACGGCGTGCTCAAGCGGCTCGGCGCCACGCCGCTGTCCCGCGGCGGGCTGGTCGCGGCGCGCACGGTGACCGTGCTCGCCATCGAGATACTTCAGCTCGTGGTGATCACCGCGGTGGCGTTCGGGCTCGGCTGGCAGCCCCATGGCGGCTGGAGTGCCGCCCTCGCGCTGCCGTTGCTCGTCCTCGCCGGTACCGCGGCGTTCAGCGGCCTCGGCCTGCTACTGGCGGGTACGCTGCGGGCCGAGGCGACGCTCGCCGCCGCCAACCTCGTCTACCTGATGTTGCTCGGCCTCGGCGGGGTCATGTTCCCCCTGTCGAAGTTCCCCGCGGGCATGCGCGGCGTGCTCGAACTGCTGCCGATCTCCGCGCTCTCCGGCGGGCTGCGGTCGGTGCTGCAATACGGGTCCGGGCTCCCCTGGCGCGACCTGGGCATTCTGGCCGTCTGGGCGATCATCGGTGTGACGCTCGCCGCACGCGTGTTCCGGTGGGAGTGAACCGGCCGGTCGCGCCGGGGCTCGCGGGGGCCACCATGACGAACGAGGCGTGGCGGCATCCGGCAGATCGCAGCCGCGGCGTGCGGATCGCGCCGAGCGCGATCCTCGGCGCGCTGCCGCCGCCCGCCCTGATCCTGGCGGGCATCGTCTCCGTACAGGTCGGGGCCGGCCTGGCCAAACAGCTCTTTCCGGTGATCCCGCCCGCCGCCGTCACCCTGTTGCGCCTGTGGTCCTCGGCCGTCGTGATGCTCGTCCCCGTCATCGTC
>DATFVJ010000039.1:0-5977 GCA_035260365.1 Streptosporangiaceae bacterium | reverse complement strand
CCGCGTGTCCGGAACACACCAGCAAATCGCCGACCCCCTCGGCCCCCGGAACCGCCGGCACATCAGCGCCGCCGATCACAGGTGCCCTGACCCCTCCGATCCGCGGCGCTGGCCGGTGCGGCGCAGCGCGGTCGCTGCCGGACCTGGCAGCCCGGACACGTTGCGTCATGATGTGTGATCGCGGGGGTCCCAAATGGCACTTTAGGGCAGCGCGGGCGTGGGCGGGCCGGTGCCGCAGGGCCGACCAGGCAAACACCAGCGCCACCACCTCCTACCAACGCCACCACCCGCCTACCAGCGGCACGGCACGTCAATGCCGCGCCGCCGAGACAGCGTAGCGTTCCACTGCTGCCGCGCGGACCGGCCCGGACGCCGCACCGGGATGGTGATCTTGTGTGTGGGCGTGACAGCGCAATCGGGGACGTCCGCAGGCGTGGGCGCCTAATGCAATGGCTGGAAAACGCGCACGCAGTCGTTCAGGAGGGTGGGTGGTTTAAGCGTGCCTTTGGCGGGATATGTTCGCGGCGGCAGTGTGCTCTGGGAACCCGCGTGTCCGGAGGATTGCTCATGACGTTACGCCGAACCGCGCTGAGCGCCGCCGCGCTGGCCGCGGCCATTCTGGTCGGTTCGGGCGCCGCGATCGCGCCCGCGGTGGCGCGGCCCACGGCGGCGGGACCCGCGGCGGGCACGGACCGGGTGATCGCCAAGCAGGCCGTCGCGGTCGGGACGGGCGGCGCGGTGGCGTCCGACGACGTGGAAGCCACCTCGGCCGGACTGCAGGTGCTGCGCCAGGGCGGCAACGCGATCGACGCGGCCGTTGCCGTCGCCGCAACGCTCGGCGTCGCGGATCCGTTCGTCGCGGGGATCGGCGGCGGCGGTTTTCTCGTCTACTACGACGCGCGCACGCACCGCGTCTCCACCATCGACGGCCGGGAGACCGCGCCGGGCCTCGCGACCACGAGCCTGTTCATCGACCCGGCCACGGGCAAGCCGCTCGCGTTTCCGGTCGCGGTGACGAGCGGGCTGTCCGTCGGGGTGCCAGGAACGTTGATGACCTGGCAGAAGGCGCTCGACCTGTGGGGCACGAAGAGCCTGGCACAGGTGCTTCGCCCGGCCGAACGCGTCGCCAGGCAGGGATTCCCCGCCGACGCGACCTTCCGCGAACAGATCCGGGAGAACGCCGCGAGGTTCGCCCAGTTCTCCTCGACCAGCCAGTTGTTCCTGCCCGGTGGGCAGCTTCCCGTGGTCGGCTCCATCTTCCGCAACCCGGAGCTTGCGAGCACCTACGCGGAGATAGGGCGCGAGGGCGTGGCCGACTTCTACGGCGGCCCGCTCGGCGGCGACATCGTGAACACGGTCGAGCACCTGCCACTCGCACCCGGCGCCACGCTCGTGCCGCGGCCAGGTCTCATGCGGATCGGCGACCTGAATGACTACGCGGCGATCGTCCGGGCACCGACCCACGTGAATTACCGCGGCCACGACGTCTACGGAATGGCGCCGCCCTCCAGTGGCGGCACGACCAGCGGCGAGGCGCTCAACATCCTTTCCAACTTCGGCCTGTCGGACATGAGCCGGGTGCAGGCACTGCACCATTATCTGGAATCGACCAGGCTGGCATTTGCCGACCGCAACCGTTATATCGGGGATCCGGCATTTGTTTCTGTCCCGTTGCAGCAAATGCTTTCGGCGGATTTCGGCCGGCAGCGGGCCTGCCTGATCAACCCGGACAAGGCGCTGACCAGCCCGGTCGCGCCCGGCGACCCGTTCGCGGGTTCCGGTGGGTGCACGCCGGCCGCGCCGGCCACGGCGCGGCCGCCCGATGAGGGCACGAACACCAACCACTTCGTCGTGTCCGACCGTTTCGGCGATGTCGTCTCCTACACCAACACGATCGAGGAACTCGGCGGCAGCGGCATGGTCGTGCCCGGGCGCGGATTCCTGCTGAACAACGAACTGACCGACTTCAACTTCACCCCACTGCGGCCGGGGGTGCCCGATCCGAACCTGCCCGCGGCCGGCAAGCGGCCCCGGTCGAGCATGTCACCGACGATCGTGCTCAAGTCGGGCACGCCGTGGCTCGCGATCGGCTCGCCTGGCGGTGCGTCGATCATCACCACCGTGCTGCAGATCCTGGTGAACCGCATCGATTTCGGCATGACGCTGCCGCAGGCGATCGCGGCGCCGCGTGCGTCGCAGCGCAACGGCGCGGTAACACAGGCCGAGCCGGAGTTCATCGCCGCGCCGACCACGGCTGGCCTGGAGCAGCTCGGGCAGTCCTTCGCCGTTGTCGACACGTCGCCGCTCGATCCGAGCATCAAGATCAGCCCCAATATCGGTGCGGCGTCGGGACTTGAGTTCCTCGGCGATGGGCAGGTCCTCGCCGCGGCGGAGCCGGTGCGCAGGGGCGGCGGGTCGGCCGGGGTCATCGATCCATCTGGGTGACGGGCGCGCGGGCGCTCCGCAAATCGTGTGGTGGGCCGCACGTCCGGTGGATCCGCCTGCGAAGGACAGCGAGGATCCCGACGACGAACTCAGGCGGGTCGTCGGCGGGCCGCGCAGGCGCGCCAGGGTCAAAGGCTGGGATCGCCCGGCGCGCGGCCGGAACGCTCCGTCGGGGTGACGCGGGCGCGGGGCCTGATGCGCGTGCGTGTGCGGGTCAACTACCGCGATGGCATCATTGATGAGGGTCGTTCAACGACGTACGCGGGAAGGCTGACGCCCGAACTTGTCCCACGTGGGACATACGCTGCCCCCGCCGAGACGGGGCTGCCGCGATGACCGTAGACGTGGAGAGCGAGAAGCAGGCGGCCGCCGAGGCCGCGGCCGAGCTTGTCGAGGACGGCATGACGGTGGGCCTTGGCACCGGTTCGACCGTCGCGTACCTCCTCCCCGCGCTGGCGCGGCGCCGGCTGTCCCTGCGCTGCGTATCCACCTCGCCGCGGACCGAGCAGGCGGCGCGGCAGCTCGGCTTGCACGTGGAGCCGTTTTCCTCGATCGATCGCTTTGACATCACGATCGACGGCGCCGACCAGGTCGCGCCCGGCGGATGGCTGGTCAAAGGCGGTGGCGCCGCGCATACCCGGGAGAAGATCGTCGCCGCATCCGCGGACCGTTTCGTGGTCATCGTCGATTCGACGAAGACCGTTGCGGCCCTGCACAGCCCCGTTCCGCTCGAGCTCATCGAGTTCGGGCTCGGCTCCACGCTCCGCCGGCTCGGCAGTGTCAAGGTGCGCGACGTGGCGCGGAGCCCGGACGGCGGGGTGATCGCGGACTTCACCGGTGACTTCAGCGACCCGGCAGTGCTCGCGGTACGGCTGTCAGGCACCCCTGGCGTCGTCGACCATGGACTGTTCCCACCCCAGATGGTGACGACCGTGCTTGTCGGGCGAGGGCGGTCGGTCGAGGCCATCTCGATCCGCCCGGACGCGCGCTGACCAGCGCCCTCATTCCGCCGCCTGCCGGTCGGCGAGCACCAGCGACCGTGCGGCCTCGACGCGCCCGGCGGGGATGGAGCGGTCGCCCGCAAGCAGCCGCGCCAGCGGTTCCTTCTTGTCCGCGCCGGTAACCAGCCACAGAAGCCGGTCCGCCCGCGCAAGCGCCGGGTAGGTGAGGGTCATCCGCCGGTGACCCTGGTAGACGCCGGTGACGGCGACCAGCCGGTCCGTGACATCCAGCACGGGGTCACCAGGGATCAGCGAGGCGGTGTGGCCGTCAGGGCCGAGCCCGAGATGCACGAGGTCGAGGCGCGCCGGCAGGGCCGCGGCATACGAGTCCGCCGCCGCGTCGAGGTCCGGGTCGCCGACGGGCATGGGCACGACGCGGGCCGGCGCTCCGCGCAGGCTTTGCCGCAGGTGAGTCAGGTTGCGGTCGGGATCGCCGTCCGGGGCGATGCGCTCGTCGACCTGGAATATCTCGACCTGTTCCCATGGGACGTCCTCGCCCGCGAGCTTGGCGAACATCGCCCACGGCGTACGGCCACCGCTCACGGCGAAGGTGAGCCGCCCGCGCGCGGCGACCGCCTCGCGGGTGCGATCGGCGACGAACACCGCCGCCTGCTCGGCCAGCACATCGGCGTCGGCGTAGGTGACAAGCTCGTGCCGCACGGGAGATCCACTATCCCTTCAGGAAGCGGTAACGCCTGATGAGGGCGTTGGTCGACGAGTCGTGGGCGAGGGTGGGTTCGGTCTCGCTCTGGAGTTCAGGAATGATCTTCATGGCGAGGACCTTGCCGAGTTCGACGCCCCATTGGTCGAACGAGTCGATGTCCCAGATGGCGCCCTGGGTGAAGACGCTGTGCTCGTAGAGGGCGACGAGCGAGCCGAGCACTCGCGGGGTGAGCAGCGCCGCGAGCAGCACGTTGGTCGGCCGGTTTCCCTCCATGACGCGGTGCGGCACCACGCTCGCGGGCGTGCCTTCGGCCCGTACCTCCTCCTCGGCCTTGCCGAAGGCAAGCGCCTGCGCCTGGGCGAAGACGTTGGAGGACAGGATGTCGTGGTGGTCACCCAGCGGGTTGAGGGTCGTGGCGAACCCGATGAGATCGACCGGGATGAGCTTCGTGCCCTGGTGGATGAGCTGATAGAAGCTGTGCTGGCCGTTGGTGCCAGGCTCACCCCAGTACACGGCCCCGGTCTCGTAGTCCACCTGGCGACCGTCGAGGGTGACGTGCTTGCCGCTGGACTCCATGGTCAGCTGCTGCAGGTAGGCGGGGAAACGCTTCAGGTACTGCTCGTATGGCATCACGCCGCAGGTCTGGGCGCCGAAGAAATCCCCGTACCAGACCGCGAGCAGGCCCATCAGCACCGGCAGGTTGCTCGCCAGCGGCGCGGTACGGAAATGCTCGTCGATCTCGTGGAACCCGGCCAGCATCTCACGGAAGTTCGCCGGCCCAATCGCGATCATCGTCGACAGGCCGATCGCGGAGTCCATCGAGTAACGGCCGCCGACCCAGTCCCAGAAACCGAACATGTTCGCGGTGTCGATACCGAACTGCGCGACCCGCTCCGCGTTGGTCGACACGGCGACGAAGTGCTTGGCCACCGCCTTCTCGTCACCAAGCTCGCCCACCAGCCACGCACGCGCCGACGTGGCATTGGTGATCGTCTCGAGCGTGCCGAACGTCTTCGACGAGACGATGAACAACGTCTGCGCCGCGGACAGATCCCTGACCGCCTCGACCAGGTCGGTCGAGTCGACGTTCGAGACGAACCGGAACGTCATGTCGCGGCGCGAGTAATGACGGAGCGCCTCGTAGGCCATCACCGGCCCGAGATCGGAGCCGCCGATCCCGATGTTGACCACGTTCCTGATCGGTTCGCCCGTGTGGCCCAGCCACTGGCCCGACCGCACCGCCTCGGCGAACCCGGTCATCCGGTCCAGCACGGCGTGGACCTCCGCCACGACGTCCACGCCGTCGACGACCAGCGAGGTCCCCCGCGGCATCCGCAGCGCCACGTGCAGCACGGGACGGTCTTCTGAGACGTTGATGTGCTCGCCGCGGAACATCGCCTCCCGCCGCTGCGCCACGCCGGATTCCGCCGCAAGCTCGACGAGCAGCCGCATGGTCTCGTCGGTGACCCGGTTCTTGGAGTAGTCGAGGTAAAGACCGGCCGCCTCGGCCACCAGCCGCTCACCACGCCCCGGATCCGCCGCGAACAGATCACGCAGGTGACGCTGCGCGATCTCGCCGTGATGCCGCTCAAGCGCCCGGTAGGCAGGACGCTCACGCAGCGGTGTTACGGACATGGCGGGTATCTCCGATCGGTCGGCGGCAGGCGGTCGGCGGCGGGCCATGCCGCGCCTGACCGAATGATCTCGCATCATCGGCCGTGAGTTCGCCCCGACCCCGCGAACGCGCCCGGCCCAACCGTCCACGCTGCGAGAGCGGCCGGCGGCGCGTCAGTCGGCGGTGGGCAGCGCCAGCTCGAACCAGACGACCTTGCCGTCTGTCGTCCGGTTGGCTCCCCAGCGGCGGGCC
>DATFVJ010000038.1:0-4215 GCA_035260365.1 Streptosporangiaceae bacterium | reverse complement strand
GGCCCGCCGGCGGCCGGCTGCGCGGGCGAGTCCGTCCGGGCAGCGCCGCCAGAGACCGGCCCCTGCGGCGCGTTCCCTGCTGTCTTCCGCGCGCCACGCGGCAGCCGTAGGGTACCGTCCATCGCGTCATTGGCCAGCTTGTCCGCACGGCGGTTGCGCTCCCGCGGCACCCAGACGTACGACACGCGCCCCAGGGCGCTCGCGGCTTCGCGGGCCGCGCTCGCGAGCGGCTGCAGGTCGGGGTGCTTGATCCGCCAGCGGCCCGACATCTGCTCGACGACCAGCTTGGAGTCCATCCGCACCTCGACGGCCGCGCCGGGCGCGATGCGCGCCGCCTCGGTCAGCCCGGCGATCAGCCCACGGTATTCCGCGACGTTGTTGGTCGCACGGCCGATGGCTTCCCCCACCTCGGCCAGGATCTCACCGGTGGCCGCGTCGGCGACGAGCGCGCCATAGCCCGCCCGGCCGGGATTGCCGCGCGAGCCGCCATCGGCCTCGACGATGAGGTTGCGCACCCCGTGCGGATCGCGGGCAGCGGGCCTCCCCTTGGGGCCGGCCCCCCCGGTCCGCGCCGCGGTCACAGCCCCGACTCGGGAGTACGGACCAGGATCCGGCGGCACTCCTCGCAGCGCAGTACCTCGTCGGGGGCGGCCGCGCGGATGCGGTTCACGTCGACGGTGTTCAGCTCCATGTGGCATCCCTCGCAGCGGCCGCGGCGCAGCGCCGCCGCGCCCACCCCGTGCTGCTCGCGCAGCTTCTCGTACAGCGCGAGCACGTCCGCCGGGACCCCGGCGGCGACACCCGAACGCCGCTCACCAAGCTTGGCCGCCTGCTCGGCGATCTCGTCGAGCGCGGCGTCGCGCCGGCGCTCCGCGTCCGCGCGCTCCGCGCCGAGCCGCGCCTGCTCGGCGGACAGCGACGCGAGCCGGCCGTCCACGGCCTCGCGGCGCTCCATGACGTCGAGCACGATCTCTTCGAGGTCGGACTGCCTGCGGTGCAGCGACTCGATCTCTGACTGCAGGTTCTCCAGCTCGCGTGGTGAGGAGACCTGGCCCGCGTCCAGGCGCTTGCGGTCGCGGTCCACCCTGACCCGGACCTGCTCGACGTCTCCTTCGGCCTTGGCCTGTTCCCTGGAAAGGTCGCTTACCTCGGTTTCCGCGGTGACGATCCCGTCGCGGACCTCGGCCGCGCGGGCGTCGATCCGCTCCACCTCTGCGAGCTCGGGCAGCCCGCGGCGACGATGATCAAGCCGACCAAGCTCGGCGTCGAGGTCGGCCAGTTCAAGCAGGCGCAGCTGCTCCTGTGGAGATGCTTTCACGGGTCCCCACGTTAGTGCCTGGTTCCAAGCCCGCGCTCCTTCCCGATCAGCGAAATCTCCCCATGCGGCCGGCAGTTTGTGCGGTAGACCTGATCACCATGGAGATACCGCGGGTGAGCCGCCCACATATGCCGGGCTACGGCGTCGTGGGCCCGGACGAAGGCAGCGGGCTTCTGCCCTGGTCATGGGCCGCCGAGCGGCTGAGCAGGTCGCGCAACTTCTGGGTCGCGAGCGTCCGGCCGGATGGCCGGCCGCACGTCATGCCCGTATGGGGCATGTGGGACGACGCCGTGCTGTGGTTCAGCAGCAGCGTCGAATCCCGCAAGGCCCGCAACCTGAGCCAGGACCCGCGCTGCGTGGTTACCACCGAGGACGCCACCGACCCGGTCGTGATCGAGGGCACCGCGCGGATCGTCACGGAGCCCGCCGCGCTGCAGCGGGTGATCGACCTGATGAACGCGAAATACGGCACCGACAGCAACGTCAGCTTCCTCGATCCGGCCGTGAACGCGACGATCGAGGTGCGCCCGGTCCGCGTGTTCGGCCTGCGCAGCGCGGACTTCACCGGATCGCCGACGCGCTGGGTCTTCGAGGAGTGACCTGACGCGCCGCCGCCGTCCACCCGCGCGTGTGGGCGGCCCGTCGCGGGCGGCGGCCGGTCGCGGGCGGGCGAATCAGTCCAACAGCGGGAGCATCAGCACCGGGAGCGTGGTCGGGCGGGCCGAGCCAGCCGCGGGCTCGACCGTCAGGCCGACCTTGTCGCCCGCGGCGACGCCGGCAGCGACGGTAGGCGGGGTCATCCCGTTGCTCGGCGGCGGCAGCATGCCCGCGGACCGCACGCCGCCAGGGCCGATGAGCCACAGCTCGTAGCGCCGCGCCGCCGACAGCGGGCGAAGGCCCTGGGCGGAGAAGACGATCATGTGTTTGGTGTGGGACATCACCACCGTCGCGCTGCCGCCCGTGGCGACCGGCGCCGTCATCATCACGGCGTCGCGCGACGTGAGCACCGCGGCCACCTCACGGTTACGCTCTTCGGCACGGTCGAGACCGTGCTGCGTGCCGACCGCCACGACGCCGAGTATCACCGCGGCCACCAGGGACGCGGCGGCGGTCACCAGCGCCACCCGCGGCAGCCACGCCCTCCTGCCCCGCCGGCGAGCCCGGTTCGGCCGGCCGGCGCCGCCCAGTAGGCCGGCCCAGGCCAAGCGGCCAGGCCGGTCGCGTGCACCGGGCGGCGGGGCCAGCGGATGCTGGCGGGCCCGCGCAGCGGCAGCGAGCACCCGCGCGCGCATCTCCTGCGGCGGCGGCGCCGCGACCGCGGACCCGAGCAGCGCCGTGGTATCGCGAAGACCGCGGACCTCCTGCGCACACACGTCGCAGTGCACCAGGTGCCGCTCGAACCTGGACCGGTCCGCGTCGTCGAGCGCGTCGAGGGCGTCGGCACCGGCCAGCGTGTGCAGGGCGGCGCGGCCGAAGCCGCGGACACCCACCTACTCCACCCCCATGCAGTCGCGCAGCCGGATCAGCCCGTCCCGCATGCGCGTCTTGACCGTGCCGAGAGCGACCCCGAGCAGCCCGGCGACCTGCTGGTAGGTGTATCCGCCGTAATAGGCCAGGGTGACCGCCTCGCGCTGAAGTTCCGTCAGCGAACGCAGGCAGCGCCGCACCCGCTCGCGGTCGATCCGCTCGAGCGCGGCCTCCGCGACGTCCTCCGGGTCGGCCTCCGCCGAGGCGGTCCGCGTTTCCCGCCGCGCGGCCGCCTGCGCGGACCTGACCCGGTCCACCGCACGCCGGTGCGCGAGGGTCATCACCCACGTCATCGCGCTGCCCTTGGCGGCCTCGAACCTGGACGCGGACCGCCACACCTCGAGCAGCACGTCCTGGGTGACCTCCTCCGACTGTGCGGGATCCCGTACCACGCGCCGGACCAGGCCGAACACCGCCGGGACGACCCCGTCGTAGACGGCCTCGAACGCCGCCTGGTCGCCGCGTGCGACCAGGGCGAGCAGGCCGCCGAGGTCGGCGGCCTGGCCGGCGCGCGTCTCACCCGGCTCGGGCCATTCGCCCATCCGCACACCCTCCATTCGGAGCCGCCGCCCGTCCGGATTGGCGGTCCGTCCCCGTTGGCGACCCATCCATCGTGCCCGCCCGCGGCCCGCCGCGGGCCGTCATGGTAGCGCCAGCCGGGCGCGCCCGGGTGCCAGCCGGGGGTGCCAGCTGCCGCCGCGGTGCGGCAGACAGAGTTGAATGGCTCCTGTGGAACAGGGCAATCCGGAGCGCGGGCCGCGACGAATAACGCACGTGACGATCTGCGGGACATGCCCTGATGCCTGACCGCCCGCGCGCGACGGCAACTCCGCCCGGATCGCGCCCGGCACGCCCGTACATCGTCCGCGGCATCGTGACCGGGCTGCTCGCTGCCGCCGTCGCGCTCGGCGTATCGCAACTCGCGGCCGGGATCACCGGGCCGGTCGGATCCCCCGTCGTGTCGGTCGGCCAGTCCGTGATCGGCCTGACCCCGCGGCCGGTCACCGACTTCGTCATCAAGATATTCGGCCCGCACGACAAGCCCGTCCTGCTGATCACCATTGTCGTGCTGCTCGCGCTGTTCGCCGCGGCCTTCGGCATCGCCGCGATGCGCAGGCCCGCGGCCGGGTTCGCCGGCCTCGCCATTTTCGCCGTGATAGGCCTCGTCGCGGTCGCGACCCGCCCCAACTCCGCTCCGGTGGACGTGGTCCCCACCCTCGCCGGAGCCGGCGTCGGCGCCTGGGCGCTCGCCCGGCTCGCCCGCGCCGCCGGAGCCGGTGCCGCCGGAGCCGGAGACACGGGAGCCGCTGACACAGGCGCCGCTGACCCGCGGGCCGGTGACGCGCCGAGCTACGGCAGGCGCAGCTTCA
>DATFVJ010000037.1:0-3087 GCA_035260365.1 Streptosporangiaceae bacterium | reverse complement strand
GCCGCCCGCCGCGATCACCCGGCCGCCGCTGGCCCGCGTGAGGTTGACCAGTCGCGCGGTGGCGGGTGGGACGTCGTAAGGCTCCGGGTAGGGCGCCTCGTCACCCTCCAGCGAGGACACCCCGGTGTCGAGCGTGAGCGGTGCGACGGCTACCCCGCGGGTGACCAGCCGTGTCACCAGTTCCGGGGTGAACGGGCGGCCGGCGCTCGGCATCTCGGCGCTGCCCGGCCGGCTGGCGAAGATGGTCTGGTACGCCCCGGCCGGCCAGTCACCGGACACGTACGAGTAGCGGATCGGGCGGCCGTGGCGGAGCAGGTAGGGGATGACGGCCGTGGACAGCCGCGCCCGCCAGAGCCGGCCGGTCACCCGGGCGGACAGGGTCAGCGCGGCGCCGCCGGGAAGCCCGATCACCATCCCGGCCGTGCCGCCCGCGTACGGGACGGTGGCGGGAGCCCGCACCTCGCGCAGTTCGATCATCCAGGCCCCGTCGGGCAGCGGTGTGGAAAAGTGCACGGCCAGGGTGTCGCTGGCCCGCACTGCGGCGGGCAGGGTCCCTGACGTGTTGACGACGACCAGGTCACCAGGCAGCAGCACGTTCGCAAGCTCGGTGAACACGTGATGGGTGATGCCGCCGGTGCGCCCGCGGCTGACCAGCATCCGCACACCGTCGCGGCGGCGGCCGCGGGCCTCCGGCGGGACCCGGGCCTCCCGTTGCCGCGGGAGCGTGAACTCGATCGTCACGGTGTCACACCGGCCGCGAACAGTTCCGCGGCGCGGTACCTGCCGCTGGGCAGCCGCTCGCTGATCAGCCGCAGGAACGCGGGCACGACCGTGTCGGGCAACGGCCGGTCGGAGATGTCCTCGCCGGGAAAGGCGCGCTGGTGCATGGCGGTACGGAGGTCGCCTGGATCGACCCACCAGGTGCGGACCGTGTTCTCCTCCGCGGCGAGCACGTTCGACGCCTGCTCGAGTGCGGCCTTCGCGGCGCCGTAACCGCCCCACCCCGCGTACGCCTCCACCGCGGCGTCCGACGTGATGTTGAGGATCGCGCCGCCGCGTTCCCGAAGCGTGGGGAGCATGACCTGGATCAGCGCGATGGGCGCGATCACGTTGACCTCGAACGAGTCCCGCAACTGCGCGAGGGGATAGGAGCCGAGCGGCGGGAGAGGACTCGCCCCGAGGGTGCCCGCGTTGTTGACGAGCAGGTCGAGCCCGCCGGCCTCCGTCACGGCGCGGCGCAGTTCGTCGCGGTGGGCGGCGTCGGTGACGTCGCCGGGCACGGCGCGCACCCGGGTGCCCGCCGGCAGCGCGGCGGCCGCGCCGCCGAGCACCCCGGCGTCCCGCCCGTCCAGGATGAGGGTGTACCCGCGGCTGGCCAGGCCACCCGCCAGGACCCGGCCGAGACCCCGCGAGGCGCCGGTGACCAGCGCGACCTGAGGATGTGCTGCGTTCATACCCGCGACGCTAGGCGCGGCCCGGCGCTTGCGCATCGGGCCGGGGCCGTAGCGCGTCCTGCGTACATGGTCGTAGGACCTGCGGCGGATCCGCGGCGGCCGCGGCGGAGGTACGTTCGTTGCATGGCCGGGAGTAAGACCGACGGTGAGCGGCTTGACCAGGTGCTCTACCAGGTCAGCCAGGCGGTGCTCGCGGTCACCCGGCAGGTGTCGGTGCACGACGCGCTCGAAACGATCGTGAAGTCGGCCCGGTCGCTGCTCGGCGCGCGGTACGCGGCGCTCGGCGTGCCGAGCGCGGACGGATCGTTCGCCGAGTTCGTGGTGGCCGGGATGACCAGCCGGGAACAGGCCGCGATCGGCCCGCTGCCGCGCCAGCACGGCATGCTGGGTGTGCTGCTGCGGGAGGGGCGGCCGCAGCGGCTCGGCGACATCCGCGCGGATCCCAGGTTCGAGTACTTTCCCGCGGCTCACCCGGTGCTCGCCGACTTTCTCGGCGTGCCCATCAAGGACGGCCAGGACGTGCTCGGCATCATCTTCCTGGCCAACAAGCGGGTGCCTGGCGGTTTCACCGAGCGGGACGAGGAACTGCTGTGCCTGTTCGCGGCGCACGCCGCGATCGCGCTGACCAACGCCAGGCTGTACGAGCGCAGCCGCGAGCTTTCCGTGATCGAGGAACGCGCGCGGCTCGCCCGGGATCTGCACGACGCCGTGTCGCAGAAGCTGTTCGGGATCAGGGTGAAGGCGCGCGCGGCGGCCATCTTGGTGCCGAAGGATCCGGCGCGCGCGGCGGCGGAACTCCAGAGCGTCGCGCAACTCGGCGTGGAGGCCTACGCGGAGCTGCGCGCGGTGATCGATGGGTTGCTCCCGCCCGATCTGACCACACACGGCCTGGCCGAATCGGTGCGCAGGTACGCGGAGGTGGCCGGCCGCGCGCACGGCAGGCAGGTGCGGTTTCACGCCGGCGACCTGCCGTGGCTTGGCGCCGAGACCGACGAGGTGGTCTACCGGGTCGCGCAGGAGGCGCTGCACAACGCGCTGCGGCACGCGGGCGGCCACGAGGTGCGGGTCACCTTGTGCCGCGAGGCGGCCGGCGTGATCCTCGAGGTCGCGGACGACGGCCCCGGCTTCGCCCAGCCGGCCGTCCGGCCGGGCGCGCTCGGCCTGGCGTCGATGCGGGACCGGGCGTCGTCCGTCGGTGGCTCGCTGGCGGTGGCGTCCGCGCCTGGCGCGGGCACCACGGTGCGGCTCACCATTCCCGCCCGCGCCGGCCGCCACGGCGCGGGCCGGAACGGCGCCGGCCGCCACAGCGGCGGGCGGTCATCACCGCCCGGATCCGGGCGGTCATGACCGCCCGGATCCGGGTTCTGATCGCCGACGACCATCCGGTCGTACGGCAGGGCCTGCGGACCTTCCTCGACGTCCAGGACGACATGGAGGTCGTCGCGGAGGCGGCCGACGGTGTGACCGCGGTCGAGCGGGCCGCCGCGCTCGCGCCCGACGTCATCCTGCTCGACCTGAAGATGCCTGGCCTTGACGGCGTCGGCGTGCTCGCCGAGCTTCGCAGCCGCGGCATCACGGCGCGGGCGCTGATCCTCACGAGCGCGGCGGGCACCGGCCCGGTCCGGCCCGCCAT
>DATFVJ010000036.1:0-8813 GCA_035260365.1 Streptosporangiaceae bacterium | reverse complement strand
CCCTATGACAGCACCGCCGATCAAGGTCTGACCGAGGTTCCGGCTGACCGTGACCATTGTGGTTACCCCGGTGACCGCGAACAGGATGACCGCCCCCGCCACCGCAGTCCCTGCCCTGGACCGGCCTCCACCGCTACGCATACACGGATGATCTCAAGCTGTGGGCCTCGGAGTACAGAGGTGGAGCGGGTGAGGAGAATCGAACTCCCACTGTCAGCTTGGGAAGCTGATGTTCTGCCATTGAACTACACCCGCGCGGGCTGGGCGGGTCGCTGCGTTTGCGCAGCGGGGTGACGCTCCCGCACTGCCGTCGTCACGACATCGTACCGGAACCGGTAGGTTGCCAGCGTGCTCCTCTCCGACCGTGACATCAGGGCCGAGGTCGAGTCCGGGCGGGTCAAGCTCGACCCGTACGCACCCGAACTCATCCAGCCGTCCAGCGTGGACGTGCGGCTTGACCGCTACTTCAGGGTGTTCGAGAACCACAGGTACCCGCACATCGACCCGGCGGTGGAGCAGCCCGACCTGACGCGGCTGGTGGAAACCGCCGACGGCGAACCCTTCGTGCTGCACCCGAACGAGTTCGTGCTCGCGTCCACCTACGAGGTGGTCTCCCTGCCGGATGATCTTGCGGGCCGGCTGGAAGGCAAGTCGAGCCTCGGCCGGCTGGGGCTGCTGACGCATTCGACCGCGGGCTGGATCGACCCGGGTTTCTCCGGGCACGTCACGCTCGAACTGTCGAACGTGGCGACGTTGCCGATCAAGCTGTGGCCGGGCATGAAGATCGGCCAGCTCTGCCTGTTCCGGTGCAGTTCGCCCGCGGAGCATCCGTACGGCTCCCCCGTCTACGGCTCCCGCTACCAGGACCAGCGCGGCCCGACGCCGTCGCGCTCCTACCTCAACTTCTACCGCTCGAAGGTCTGACCGGCCCGGCGGGGCCTGGCGCCACCTTGCGGCAGCCGTTATGGAAAATGATCCTGAACGGCTTCGCGGTGGAAACCCGGGCCTGCCAAAGCGGTGTTACGGGGTGTCGGCCTGGTACAGGTCGTGCTCGGCCAGGAGCTTGTCCAGGCGGGCCTGGTCGGCGCGGCTGGCGATGGCGTCGGGCTCCTGGCGGCCGCGGACGCACTTGGCGAGGGAGAACGTCGACGTCACGCGGTACAGCAGGGCCAGGGCGAGGAAGGCGCGCACCCAGGTGATCACGGAGCCGCGGGCTCACCCGCGTTCGTCTCGCCCGGCTGCCGCACCGAGCGCATGAGCAGCTGGGCGACGTCGATGACTTCGAGTGACTGCTTGGCGGCGCCGGCGCTTTTCTTCTCGTTGATGGCGTCGCCGAGCATGACCAGGCAGAACGGGCAGGCGGTGGAGACGGTGTCCGGGTCGGTGCTGAGTGCCTCGTCGATCCGTTCGGTGTTGATGCGCTTGCCGATCCGTTCTTCCATCCACATCCGGGCGCCCCCCGCGCCGCAGCAGAACCCGCGTTCGCGGCAGCGGTGCATCTCCTGCGCCCGCACGCCGGGCACGTTGGCCATGATCTCCCGGGGCGGGGTGTACACCTTGTTGTGCCGGCCGAGGTAGCACGGGTCGTGGTAGGTGATCTTCTCCGGTACCGCGGTGGCGGGCACGAGCTTCCCCTCGGCGACCAGGCGGGCCAGCAGCTGGGTGTGGTGGATCACCTCGTAGGTCCCGCCGAACTGGGGGTATTCGCGGGCGAGGGAGTTGAAGCAGTGCGGGCAGCTGGCCACGATCTTGCGCACCCCCGCGTCGTTCAGCGTCGCCACGTTCTGCTGCGCGAGCATGGAGAACAGGAACTCGTTGCCCATCCGGCGGGCCGGGTCGCCGGTGCACGCCTCCATCGGGCCGAGCACCGCGAACGTCACCCCCGCGGTGTGCAGCAGTTCGGCGACCGCCCGCGTCGTCTTCTTGGCCCGGTCCTCCAGCGCCCCGGCGCAGCCGACCCAGAACAGGTACTCGATGTCGGCGCCGATCTTCCCGTCCACCACCGGGACCTCGAACCCGAGGCCTTCCATCCACTCCGCGCGCGCCATCTCGCCCAGGCCCCACGGGTTGGCCTTGTTCTCCAGGTTCTTCAGCAGCGTGGACGCTTCCGGGGGGAAGCTCGACTCGATCAGCACCTGGTGGCGGCGCATGTCGACGATGTGGTCGATGTGCTCGATGTCGACCGGGCACTCCTGCACGCACGCGCCGCAGGTGGTGCACGACCACAGCACGTCGGGGTCGATCACGCCATTGACGTCTTCGCCGCCGACGAGCGGCCGGGCGGCCTCGGCCTTGACCGGGCCGGGCAGTTGCTCGCGAGCGCCGTCCGAGCTCGCGAGCAGGTACGGCGCCTTGGCCAGGGCGTGGTCGCGCAGGTCGAGCATGATCATCTTGGGCGACAGCGGCTTGCCGGTCGCCCAGGCCGGGCACTGGGACTGGCACCGGCCGCACTCGGTGCACGTGCCCATGTCGAGGAAGCCCTTCCAGGTGAAGTCCTCGATCTTGCCGCGGCCGAAGACGTCGGTGTCGGGGTCGGCCTCCTCGAAGTCGAGCACCTGGCCGTTGCTGCGCATCGGCTGCAGCGGGCCGAGCCCGTCCGGCCGCCGCGCGAACAGCACGTTGATCGGCGCGATGAAGATGTGCAGGTGCTTGGACCGCACCACGATGACCAGGAAGGCCAGCATGACCGCGATGTGCGCGAGCAGGCCAGTCGTCTCGAGGCTTTGGTTCACGCCGGCGCCGGCCGGGTGCAGCGCCTTCCCGGCCAGGTGGGACATGAACGCCGCGTTCCCGAACGAGAAGTCGCCCGTGTTCACGGACGCGCCGCGGAACCAGAACATCGTCAAGATGACCAGGAAGATCATGAAAAGGATCAGCCACGCACCGCCGAGGTGCGAGCCGGCGAACCGTGACTTTCGCCCCAGCCGCTCGGGCGAGTCTACGATCCGGATCGTCGCGAAAACGATGATCCCGGCGAGCGCGGCGAGCGCGATGAAGTCCTGCAGGAAACCGAGCACCGCCCAGTGGCCGATGCCCGGTATGGCGAAGGTCCTGCTGAACAGCGCGCCGTACGCCTCGATGTAGACCGTGAGGAGGATGACGAAGGCCCAGAACACGAAGAAGTGCGCGAGACCGGGGACGGTCCAATTCAGCAGCTTGCGCTGGCCAAACACCTCGGTTAGCTGGACTTCGGCGTCGCGCGCCGGGTGCCGCTCGACGGCGGCGATGCGTTCCGGTGCTGGCTGGCCGCTGGTCGCGACGCGGTACAGCCACCAGACGCGCCAGCCCGCCAGGGCCAGCGCGATCGCGGTCAGGGTCAGGCCGATGACGATTCGCAGTGTCACAAGGGCCTCCAGGGCGGCGTCGGGTGTCAGCGTACGCCGCGCCGCCGCGCACGCTCTCCGATCTTCCTGCCGCTGCGCGACGGCGCGCGTCAGGGCCGAATACTACCGATCAGTAGCTTCACGCCGCCAGGGAGGGCGCTGTCAAGGAGGGCGGGGCGAGGTCCGCGCGGGAGGGCCGGGCGAGGTCCGCCCGGGAGGGGCCGGGCAAGGTCCGCCCGGGAGGCCTGGGGGAGATAGGAGGGCCCCGGCGACAGGACTCCATGGGGGCACACGCGCCCTGTCGCCGGGACCTCCAGTCGGACGGTGCAGCCAGGCCCCGATCCTGGCCACCCCGTCCGAGACTCGGACGGCCCGTTTAATGGCCCGGATACGGAATCGGCAGCTGTGATCCGTGGGGCAGGATGGTGGGGGCCGGGGTCGGCGGGCTCGTCGGCAGATGGCTGGGCAGCCCAACGGGAAGCGTGGGCAGCGACGTCGGCAGGCCGGTCGGCAGGCCGGTGGGAAGAGCCGCCGACAGGCGCGCCGGCATGTCGGCAGGCAGTTTGCTCGGCAGGTGCGACGGCAGGCCGCCCGGGTAACGGTGACGCAGCTCGCGCAACAGGCCGCGGCAGTACGCGTCCGCTTTTGGTTCGGTGCCACCCGCGGCGGCGATCAGAGGGGCGAATTCGCGCGCGATCTTGGCATGCAGGCTCCGGATCTTGGAATTCGACGGCGCCGAATTCGCATGCCGGTAAGCGGTCTGGTATGCCTCGCAGGTACCGGCCAGTGACGCGATACGGTAGGCGGTCTTCTCCGCCGACGTCATCGGCGCGGGCGAGACGGGGGCGTGGGACACGGCCCCGCGGGCGGTGTGCGTGGCATTGCCCACGAGCCCGTGCAGTGCGGGAGTCCAGGTGGCGAGCCAGACGCCGCAGGCGGTGGCGGCGGCCAGTGCCACCGCGGCGATCTTCACCGTGAGGACCTTCGCGAGTGCGGTCTTGATCATCAAATCTCTCCGTGGCTGGACAGCGGGTCCGAGATGCGGGTTCAAGAAGGCGGCCACGGCCGCCTCCTCGCCGGTGACCTTGCTGCCCAGGGTCGGCGCTGCGGGTGCGGCCGCGGCGGCGAGCAGGCGGACCAGTTCATCTGGACCAGCCTGCTGATCAACCGGGTTACCGCCGAGGATCTGCTCGGCCACAGCCCGGGTGATCCGGTAAGGGCGGCGCGTGCTCATCTCGTATCCTTAAGCGCCGCGGGGCCCGTTCGCGTCACACCCGGCGGGCCGGCCCGCACGCCAGACTCCTCAAGATGCCGGGCGAGCCTGCGCAGGCCGCGATAAGCGGCGGTGCGGACCGCGCCGGCGCGTTTGCCTAGCACACGCCCGGCCGCCTCGGCGTCAAGGCCCATGACGACGCGCAGCAGCACAGCCTCGGCCTGGTCTCGCGGCAGCGTCGCGATCAGCGCCACCGCCGCGTCCGCGGAAACCGCCTCGAGTGCGCGCTCGGCGGTGTCCTCGTCCCCGGCCCGGTCGACAAGCATCTCGATGGGCACGACGCTCGCGGGCCTGCGCTGGTGGCCGCGGAGATGGTCGAGGGCGCGGTGGCGGGCGATCGTCGCGGCCCAGCCGCGGAACCCGTCGAAGTCGCCGCGGAACGACCCCAGATCCCTGGCGATCTGCAGCCACGCCTCGGAAGCCACGTCCTCCGCCTCGTCCGCCACGATGCCCCGCAGGTAGCGGAGCAGTCTCGGCTGGACGGCACGGAACAGCAGCCGGAACGCCTCCTCGTCGCCGCGCTGCGCGTCCCGCACGGCGGAAGAAAGATCCGTGTCCGGCAGGTTCTGAATGGGCCGTGGCGCCTGCGGGCTACTTGGCTCCACGGCACGGTCCATTCAGCACATGATGGGCCACCTCGGCCGCACACATACCGTTCTCGGGAACATGGACGCAAATGCCCTATTAATGACAATTAGTCCGGTTCGCATGGCTTCCGGCGCGGAGTTAGTGCGGGGTCTCGCGCACGTAGAGCCAGAGCGTCATGGCGCCGATTTGCCACGCCCGCACCCGCCGGAAGGGCATCGCCGCCATGACCGGTGGGACCTGCGGCTGCGCCGCTACCTCGATGAGCCACACTCGGCGCGCGCCTGCCAGCCGGGACGCGAGCAGGCGGGGTGACACCTGCGTGCCGCCCAGATTCTGGGTCTCGGACGGCGTCGTGAGTAGCGAGATGTCCCGCAGCCCGGTGAACCCGTACGGGTAGGCGAGGGAGTCGGTGCGGGTGCCAGGATCGTCGTAGATCACGTCGTCCGCGGGCCTGGCCCGTGCCTGCAGGACCTGGGCCGCGGCCCTGATGTTGTCCCCGTGACCAGCGGGCTCGCGGATGGAAATTTGCGAGGGCAGCGCGAGCGCCACGAGCGCGACCAGCGCCACCAGCGCGGCGATCCCCCAGTACCTGGTGAACTCGGCCAGCCCCGCGCCGGCCAGGATCGCGACCGCTGGCACGCAGAACACGAGATAACGGAGCTGGTAGGCGGGATCAACCTGCGAAACCGCGAACAGGAGCGCGGACGGCACGATCAGCCACGGTGCGCCCAGCCAGACGAGGCGCCGGCGGCCCAGCCGCGCGTGGTCCCGGCGGCCCAGCCGCGCGTGGTCCCGGCGGCCGCCGCCCAGCACGGCGAGCACGCTGAGCGCGGCGATCAGCGCGAACGACACGACCGACCCGGTCAGTCCGGTGACGAGCGCGTAGAGCGCCTGCCAGCCGGGCTTCTGGTTCAGCAGCCACGCGAACTGCGCGCGCTCCCGCCAGGCGAACAGTGCGACCGGCGAGACGCCCACAACCGCCGCCGCGACGGCGATCAGCCAGCCACGCAGCACGCCAGTGCCCGGGTCGGCGCCATCACCCTCGCCCCCGCCGGCAGGCTCACGCCCGCCGTCAGCCTTCTCCCCGCCCGCGGACCCGTGGGTGGGCCGGCGGCGGGTGGCGGCCAGCGTGACCGCGTGCGCGGGAACGATCAGCAAGCCGAATATGTTCAGCGAACCGAGCGCGGCCAGCGACAGCCCGTATCCCACCAGCCATCGCCGGCCCGGCGTTGTGATCACCCGGACAAGGAGGTAACTCGCGAGCACCGCGGCCGCCGTCACCAGCGCATACGACCGCGCCTCCTGGCCGTATCTGCTGGTCATCGGCAGCGCCGCGAACACGAGCCCGGAGCAAAGGCCCGCCTGCCAGGAGCCGAGCCTGCGCCCGCCCGCCGCGACCCCGCCCGCCGCGGCGGCCATCGCCACCGCTGACGGCAGCCGCATGACCACCTCGCTGACCCCCACGACGTGTGCGAGCGGCCACATGAGCAGGTAATACGCGCCGTGCACCGCGTCCACGTGACCGAGCATGGCAATGAGATCGGGCAACGGCCGGCGCGTCGCGGACAGCGTGGCCGCCTCGTCGCGCCAGAACGACGCCGACCCGATTCCCCACGTTGTCACCGCGAAGGTCACCAGCGCCGGGACCGCGGGCATCCAGGTCTGCCACCTCGCACCTGGCGCGCCGGGTCCGGCCGTCTTCGGTCCAGGCGCGGTCGCGCCCGCCTTGACGACCGGGTCACTTACCCGCCGCGCCGACCCGGTCAACCGCATCTCCAGTGGACGCTCGATCAAAGAAGCACAGCCTCGTGGTGAATTCCCCGCAAATATAGCGCTCGGAACCCGCCGCGATCATCGTGTATGTCCACCATGCCGCCCACCCTTGTGGTCCGCAGGGGCGGTGATACTCGTTGTCGAGGACGGTGTGAACCGCTCGAGGGCGCCGGATCGGTGTCGTGGCGGCCGATTGGCGGAATTTACGTCGGGGCGGTGAGGTTGAGCGCAGTTGACTCAACTGATTTGACACGCGAGCGGTGGCGCGGCAACCTTGGGGCCGAGCCACTCAACGTCACTAAACGATCAAACTAAGGACTGCTCATGGCACGTGCGGTAGGGATTGACCTGGGGACGACCAACTCCGTCGTCGCGGTCCTCGAAGGCGGGGAACCCACGGTCATCGCCAACGCGGAGGGGTCACGGACCACGCCGTCCGTGGTCGCGTTCGCCAAGAACCAGGAAGTGCTCGTCGGTGAGGTCGCCAAGCGGCAGGCCGTCACCAACGTGGACCGGACCATCCGATCGGTCAAGCGCCACATGGGCACCGGCTGGTCCGTCAAGATCGACGACAAGACTTTCAGCGCACAGCAGATCAGCGCCTTCATCCTGCAGAAGCTCAAGCGGGACGCGGAGGCCTATCTCGGCGAGAAGATCACCGATGCGGTGATCACGGTCCCGGCGTACTTCAGCGACGCCCAGCGCCAGGCCACGAAGGAGGCCGGGCAGATCGCGGGCTTCAACGTCCTGCGGATCATCAACGAGCCGACGTCGGCGGCGCTCGCCTACCACCTGGACAAGGAGAGCGAGGCCACGATCCTCGTCTTCGACCTCGGCGGCGGCACCTTCGACGTCTCACTGCTCGAGGTCGGCGAGGGCGTCGTCGAGGTGAAGGCCACCAGTGGTGACAACCACCTCGGCGGCGACGACTGGGACCAGCGCGTCGTGGACTGGCTGGTCGGTGACTTCAAGAACGGTCACGGGATCGACCTGTCCAAGGACAAGATGGCGCTGCAGCGGCTGCGTGAGGTCGCGGAGAAGGCGAAGATCGAGCTGTCAAGCTCGACCGAGTCGCAGATCAACCTGCCATACATCACCGCCTCGGCCGATGGCCCGCTGCACCTGGACGCCAAGCTGACCCGCGCCGAGTTCCAGCGCATGACGTCCGACCTGCTCGACCGGTGCAAGGGGCCGTTCCAGCAGGTCATCAAGGACGCCGGGGTCAAGCTCAGCGACATTCACCACGTGGTGCTCGTCGGCGGCTCGACCCGGATGCCCGCGGTCGTGGACGTGGTCAAGGAACTGACCGGCGGCAAGGAGCCGAACAAGGGCGTCAACCCGGACGAGGTCGTCGCGGTCGGCGCGTGCCTGCAGGCCGGTGTGCTCAAGGGCGAGGTCAAGGATGTCCTGCTGCTCGACGTGACCCCGCTGTCGCTGGGCATCGAGACCAAGGGCGGCATCTTCACCAAGCTCATCGAGCGCAACACGACGATCCCGACCAAGCGCTCGGAGATCTTCACGACCGCGGACGACAACCAGCCGTCGGTGCAGATCCAGGTCTTCCAGGGCGAGCGTGAGATCGCCCAGTACAACAAGAAGCTCGGCATGTTCGAGCTGACCGGCATCGCGCCCGCGCCGCGCGGCGTCCCGCAGATCGAGGTCGCGTTCGACATCGACGCCAACGGCATCGTGAACGTGACCGCGAAGGACCTCGGTACCGGCAAGGAGCAGTCGGTCACCATCTCCGGCGGCTCGGCCCTGCCCAAGGAAGACATCCAGCGGATGATGGCCGAGGCGGAGAAGTTCGCCGAGGAGGACCGGCAGCGCCGCGAGGAAGCGGAGGCCCGCAACCAGGG
>DATFVJ010000035.1:0-18010 GCA_035260365.1 Streptosporangiaceae bacterium | reverse complement strand
AAGCACCCGCCCGGCAAACCCCGCACGTCCCTGCGAATCTCCAAGATCACCACCTCGGTCCGCCGCGAGTACCCGCCGCCAGCGACACGCCGACAACAGCGCTTGACAACCGCTCGCGGACCTTAACTCCCCGGCATTGGGGCTAGCGGGGCACCCGCACCAGGGATGCCGCACCCGCGGCAGCCCTGCTATGGATATTGATCGTCAACGCGCGGCACCAACGCGAAGCGCGCCAGCGAAAGCCGCCACGACCAGGGCGAGCGCGGCGGGGATGAGCAGTGCGAGGGGCAGCCCTACCCCGCCTGCCACGAACCCGATGACGACCGGGCCGCCGAGCAGCCCGGTGTAACCGACGCCGGCGATCCGGGCGAAGCTCCGCCCGGCACGGGCCGGATCGAGCCGGCCCGCCGCCGCGACGATCTGCGGGAACACGGCCGCAAGCCCGAGTCCGAGCAGCGCGAACCCGGCCACACCCCACACCGGGTTGTGGGAAAGCACGCCCGCGCCAAGCCCGGCGGCGGCCACCACGCCGCTGCACCGCACGAGCCGCACCGGGCCGAACCGGGCCGCGAGCCCGTCGCCGGCCAGCCGGCCGACGGTCATCGCGATCGAGAAGGCGATCAGCCCGGTGGCCGCGAAACCGGCCGAGGTGCCGAGATTGTCGCGCAGGTAGACGGCGCTCCAGTCACCGGCCGACCCCTCGCCGACCTGCCCACACAGCGCCAGCAGGCCGAACACCCAGATGAGCAGCGCCACGTTCGCGACGGCCGGTGACCGCGACGGTACCGGCGCGCCGGGAACACCGGCCGCATCAGGCGTGACGGCCGCATCAGGCGTGACGGCCGCATCAGGCGTGACGGGCGCATCAGGCGTGACGGGCGCATCAGGCGTGACGGGCGGACCGGGCACGCCGGGCGTGACCACCCACCGGGAGGCCACGAGGCCCAGGGCAGCGAGCGGGACCGCCGCGGCCACGAACGTCGGGAGCGGGCCGATCCCGGCCGCGGCGAAGAGCCCGCCAAACCCCGCGCCGAGCAGCCCCGCGATGCTGTACCCGGCGTGCAGCGAGGACATGATCGGGCGGCCGTAGGCGGGTTCAAGCCGGGCGCCCGCGGCGTTCATCGTCACGTCGAGGAGCCCGGCCGAAGCCCCGTAACAGAACAGGGCGACGACCAGCCACGCCAGGTTACGGGCGAGCCCTGGGCCGATGAGCAGCACCGCGGCCAGCGGGCCGGTGACTCGGAGCAGTGCGGTGGCGCCGAAGCGGTCGGCGAGCCGTCCGGTCAAGGGAAAGGTGAGCACCGATCCGCACGGGAGGGCGAACAGCGCCAGACCGAGCGCGCTGTCGCTCAGGTGGAGCCCGTGCTTGATCGCCGGAATCCGCGAGCTCCAGGTGGCGGTGGCGGTACCGAGCAGGATGAAATACACACAGATCGCCGCGCGGGAGCGGCGCAGCCTGGGTTCGGGGCGGCCGGCGCGGCCGCGATGCCGGGGCGGATCGAGCACGACCGGTCTGCGCTCCGCCGCGTCCATGTATGCATTCAAGCCGAAATGCGCCGCGCCCCTTCCCGAAGCGGCCCTGCCCCGAAGCGGCCCTGCCCCGAAGCGGCCCCGCCCCGAAGCGGCCCCGCCCCGGCTCGCTCGCAGCGGCCCGGCCCCGGCCCGCAGCGGGCCCCGCCCGTGGCGGACCGGCCGGTTTGGGGTAACACTGGGATGCGTGCGCCACGAGGCCAGAGCGACCGGCCGATCACGGCGCTCGGCCGCACGCAGAATCGGCCGCACACGGTGCCGCACACGGTGCCGCACACAGTAAGGGAGCTGGCCGGTGGGAGTGCACGATCGGGCCGGCCAGCCGGCCGCACCGTCAGACCTCGCCGATTTGGCCAATCTGGTGACGGCCTACTACGTCGAGCACCCAGACCCGTCGCTGCCGCAGCAGCGGGTCGCATTCGGCACGTCAGGGCATCGCGGTTCGCCGCTGCGCCTGTCTTTCAACGACGACCACATCGCGGCCACCGCCCAGGCGATCTGCGACTACCGCGCGCGGGCGGGCATCGGTGGCCCGCTGTACATCGGCCGCGACACCCATGCGCTCTCCGAGCCGGCCTTCGTCACGGCGCTCGAGGTGCTTGCCGCCAACGGAGTCGGTGTACTCGCGGACAGCGCGGGCGGCTACACACCGACGCCCGCGGTGTCGCGCGCCATCCTCGCCTACAACGCCGGGCGGACGGACGGGCTCGCTGACGGGATCGTGGTCACGCCGTCGCACAACCCGCCGGAAGACGGCGGCTTCAAGTACAACCCGCCCGACGGCGGCCCGGCCGGATCGCAGATCACCGCGGCGATACAGGACAGGGCCAACGAACTGCTCGGCGCCGGGCTGCGAGAGGTCCGCAGGATCTCCTGCGCACGGGCGAAGCGGGCGGAAACGACGGGCACCTTCGACTTCCTCGGCGAGTACGTGACGCAACTGCCCGCCGTAGTGGACCTGGCCGCGGTGCGGGACGCGCGGGTGCGGATCGGCGCGGACCCGCTCGGCGGGGCCAGCGTCGCCTACTGGGCCGCGATCGCGGACCGGTACGAGCTCGATCTGACCGTGGTCAACCCCGTGGTCGACGCGACATTCCGGTTCATGACCCTGGACTGGGACGGCCGGATCCGCATGGACTGCTCGTCACCGTACGCGATGGCCTCGCTGATCGCCCGCAGGGCGGATTTCACCATCGCTACCGGCAACGACACCGACGCCGACCGGCACGGCATCGTGACGCCGGACTCGGGCCTGATCGACCCCAACCATTACCTCGCCGTCGCGATCGACTACCTTTACCGGCACCGCGAGGGCTGGCCGGCCGGCGCCGCCGTCGGCAAGACGATGGTCAGCTCGTCGATCATCGACCGGGTGGCCGAGGCGGCCGGGCGCCGCCTGATGGAGGTACCCGTCGGATTCAAGTGGTTCGTGCCCGGCCTGCGGGGCGGCGCGCTGGCGTTCGGCGGCGAGGAAAGCGCGGGCGCTTCCTTCCTGCGCCGCGACGGCGGGGTGTGGACCACCGACAAGGACGGCATCATCCTGGCCCTTCTCGCGTCCGAGATCACCGCGGTCACGGGCAGCACGCCCGGCGAGTACTACCGCGGCATCGCCGCGCGGCTCGGCGATCCGGCGTACGCGCGGATCGACGCCCCCGCCACCCGCGAGCAGAAGGCTGCGCTCGCGCGGCTGTCCCCCGACCAGGTCGGCGTGCACGAGCTTGCTGGCGAGCCGGTGCTCGCCCGGCTTACCACCGCACCGGGAAACGGCGAGCCGCTCGGCGGCCTGAAGGTCATCGCGCGGTCTGGCTGGTTCGCGGCGAGACCGTCAGGAACGGAGGAGGTGTACAAGCTCTACGCGGAATCGTTCCTGGGCGCCGGCCATCTCGCCCGTATCCAGGAGGAGGCGCAGCAGATCCTCGACACCGTGCTCAAGGAGGTGTGAGATGACCCAGCCGCGAGTATTAGGAATCGTGCTCGCCGGCGGCGAGGGCAAGCGGCTCGCACCGCTCACCGCCGACCGGGCCAAGCCCGCCGTGCCGTTCGGCGGCGTGTACCGGCTGGTCGACTTCGCCCTCTCGAACCTGGTCAACGCCGGCTGTCTGCGCATCTGCGTGCTCACCCAGTACAAGAGCCACAGCCTCGACCGGCATATCACCACCACCTGGCGGATGAGCAACCTGCTCGGCAACTACGTGACGCCCGTGCCCGCGCAGCAGCGGCTCGGCCCGCACTGGTACACCGGCTCGGCGGACGCCATCCACCAGTCGCTGAACCTCATCCACGACGAGCGGCCCGACCTGGTGATCGTCTTTGGCGCCGACCACGTCTACCGGATGGACCCGAGGCAGATGATCGGCCAGCACGTCGAGCACGGCGCCGGGGTGACCGTGGCGGCCATCCGGGTGCCGAGGAAAGAGGCCACCGCGTTCGGCGTGATCCAGGCCGGCCAGGACGGGCGGACGGTCGAGGCGTTCCTCGAGAAGCCGCCGGATCCGCCCGGCCTGCCCGACGCTCCCGACGAGGCCTTCGCATCGATGGGCAACTACGTGTTCCGCACCGACGTGCTGATCGAGGCGCTGCGCGAGGACGCGGCCACCGGGGCGAGCAGGCACGACATGGGCGGCGACATCATGCCCTTGCTCGTGGCGGAGCGCAGCGCCCAGGTCTACGACTTCATGACGAACAAGGTTCCCGGGGCCAGCGCCCGTGACGCCGGCTACTGGCGCGACGTCGGGACTCTCGACTCCTATTTCGACGCGCACATGGACCTGTGCGCGACGCACCCGGTGTTCAACCTGTACAAC
This sequence comes from Streptosporangiaceae bacterium, assembly GCA_035260365.1. GTDB lineage: Bacteria > Actinomycetota > Actinomycetes > Streptosporangiales > Streptosporangiaceae > DATFVJ01. Next base: position 13,676 of record DATFVJ010000035.1, on the reverse strand, counting down.
GAACTCTGGCCGATCCTGACCGACGTCCCGTCCCAGCCGCCGGCGAAGTTCGTGCACGACTCAGGCGACCGGGTCGGGCGCGCGATCGACAGCCTGGTCAGCAACGGCGTCATCGTCTCCGGCGGGCTCGTGCGCGAGTCCGTGCTTTCACCTGGCGCCCGCGTCAACAGCTGGGCCACGGTCGAGCGGTCCATCGTGATGCACAACACGGTCATCGGCCGCCACGCGGTGATCAGGAACGCCATCCTCGACAAGAACGTCACGGTGCCGGAGGGCGTTGCCGTCGGCGTCGACAAGGAGCACGACAGGGCGCGCGGTTTCGCCGTATCCGCCGGGGGCATCACGGTCGTGGGCAAGAGCCAGGTCGTGACCCCGTGACCGCCGGCGACCCCCAGCCACCGCCGCGGCTGCGGGTGGCGCTGTTGACCCGCGAGTATCCCCCGGAGGTATACGGCGGCGCCGGCGTCCACGTCGAGTACCTCGCCCGCGAGCTTCGCGGCCTGGTCGACCTGACGGTGCACTGCCAGGGCGTGGACAGGCCGGGAGCCGTCGCCCACCGGCCGTGGGACCGCCTCGCCGACGCGAACCAGGCGCTGCGCACCGTCTCCACCGACCTGTCGATGGCCGCCGCGGTCGCGGGCGCCGACGTGGTGCATTCCCACACCTGGTACGCGAACCTCGCGGGGCACCTCGCCGCCCTGCTCTACGGCATTCCGCACGTCGTCACCGTGCACTCGCTCGAACCGCTGCGGCCATGGAAGGCGGAGCAGCTCGGCGGCGGTTACGCGCTCTCCTCGTGGTGTGAGCGGGTGGCCGTCGAATCGGCCGCGGCGGTGATCGCGGTCTCCGAGGGCATGCGAGCCGACGTGCTCGCCACCTACCCGGCGGTCCACCCCGACCGGCTACGGGTCATCCGCAACGGCATCGACGCGATCGAGTACGCCCCCGACCAGGGCACCGACGTGCTCGAACGGCACGGCGTCGATCCCGGCAGGCCCACCGTGATCTTCGTCGGCCGGATCACCAGGCAGAAAGGGCTGCCGGTGCTGCTCAGGGCGGCCGCGCGCCTCGACCCGGCGGCGCAGCTCGTGCTCGCCGCGGGCCAGCCGGACACCGGCGACCTCGCCGCCGAGGTGGCGGGGCTCGTCAGCCGCCTGCAGACGACCAGGTCCGGCGTGATCTGGCTGTCCGGGATGCTGCCCAAACGCGACGTGATCCAGCTCTTGACGCACGCGACCGTATTCGCCTGCCCGTCGCTCTACGAGCCGCTCGGCATCGTGAACCTGGAGGCGATGGCGTGCGGCACGGCCGTTGTCGCGTCCCGCGTCGGCGGCATCCCCGAGGTCGTCGCCAACGGCGAGACCGGGCTGCTCGTGCCGCCAGACGACCCGGCGGCGCTGGCCGACGCCATCAACACGCTCGTGCGCGACCCGGATCTCGCCGCCGAGATGGGCCGCGAGGGCCGCAAGAGGGTGGTCGCCGACTTCGGCTGGCCCGCGATCGCCGCGCAGACGGCGGCGCTGTACGCCCAGCTCACCGGCTGACGAGGCCGCCGCGCCGCGCGGCGGTTGGCCGATGCAGGAACACCTGCCCCTGCGATGGTGTTAGATGGAAGAGGTTGTAGTCGAAGTTCGTGTACGTGTAACAGCGCCTGCGAAATTCGGACAGCGCGCGTCACGTATGCGTATCACCCACTTGCGGAGGTATGAGCCTTCGGAAGGCAGGCGGTCGCGGCAACCCGGGCGACACAGACCGTGGACCCCGAAGATCGTCACAGTAGGAGAAGGTACATGCCTCAAGGCACCGTGAAGTGGTTCAACGCTGACAAGGGCTATGGTTTCATCGCCCCTGACGACGGCACCGCCGACGTCTTCGTTCACCACTCCGCCATTCAGACCACCGGCTTCCGCAGCCTGCAGGAGAACCAGCGGGTCGAGTTCACCGCTGGCCAGGGCCCCAAGGGCCCGCAGGCCGAGCAGGTTCAGCCGCTCTGACCAATCGGGCCACTGGCCCGCGCGGTGACGTGCGGGGCCGCGTGACCCTCGCGACGGGGCGGTGGGGTAGGTACCCCACCGCCCCGTTGGCGCATGACGGCGCCGCCGGGTTCTGCCTCCGCGGCGTGTCTCGCTGACGTACCTGAGCCATCTCGCGGCAGCCGGTGCGGCGACGCGCCCCGCCGAGCCGGCGGGTCGGCATACGCTCAGAGAATGTCTTCTCACCGCCCAGACATCGTGCCGGTAGACCCAGCAGTCCCCAGCAAGTGTCTGTGCGGTGATCAAGCCGACTTCATCGTCGAGACGAAGTGGTTCAGCGGACGCCGGTCCAGGGATCCGGTGTGCGAGCACCACGTCGTCGAGGTCGTCGGAGCCATCATGAGAGAGCAGGCCAGGCGCGACGGGCGCTGACGCCTGCGCCCCGCCGATGGACTCGGCTCGCAGCGGCCGGCGGTCAACTGGAGCAGCTCACCATGAACCGCCACATCGGGGTACGCGCTCGGTGTGCCGGCCGCGCGACAATGCGATAGTGATCAGGGAGGCAAGACCCGGATGGACGAGCCAGATGTGTGGGTGGCCAAGGACGACGGGACCGACATCATCCGGGCCAGACAGATCGCGAGTGTCGGCATCGACTACAACGGCAACGTCACGGCGCGGCTGGCCGACGGCGAAGCCGCGATCGTCACGCTCGTCGCGCACAGCCCGCACCATGACCCGCACACGCCGGACGATTTTCACCGCCAGCTGATCCGCGTTATCGCCGAGCTTTCCGACGCCGCCGGCGCATTTATGGTGCGGCCGGTACGCGACGACCAGCGCGGCTGGCGGTGGGTCGCCGAACCCTTGTAGACGCATCCCCAAGATCCGAACGGCTGCCGCGGATGCGCCGTGTGCGGCGCAGCGGGGGGTTCCGGGGGGTCGCCCCCCGGGCAGGTACAGCCCGAACGGCTGCCGCGGATGCGCCGCGTGCGGCGCAGCGGCTTCCCACCCGAAACGACTGCCATACCCGGACAAACCATGCGGAAAATGACGTTTTCAGGTGGGAAGTGGTCGATAACTGGCCGAGCCGGGCGCGGGCCGCCGCAGCACTGCGCGGTGATTGCCGACGCGCGGTGTGTCCGCGGCTGGCTCGGCCGTGTACAACGGTGGGGTGGACCTTGCGCAGGTGGCGGACGAGCTTTACCGGCTCGATCCCGCCGACTTCATGGCAGGCCGGGACGAGCAGGTACGCCGGGCACGCGACGCGGGTGAGAAGGATCTTGGCGATGCGATCAAGAAACTGCGCCGCCCGACGGTAAGCGCCTCGCTGGTGAACCGCCTCGTGCGCGAAGCCCCCGACCAGGTTGACGATCTGCTCGACCTGGGTGAGTCACTGCGTGCCGCGCAGGAGGCCCTGGCCGGCGATGAGCTGCGCAGGCTGTCGGCGCGGCGCCGGCCGGTCATCAATGCGCTGACCGCGGAGGCGAAGCGGCTGGCGGCCGAGAGCGGCCGGACGGTCAGCGACGCGGCCGAACGAGAGGTCGAGGCCACGCTGGAAGCGGCGCTGGCCGATCCGGCCGCCGCCGAAGCGGTGCGGTCCGGGCGGCTGACCACCGCTCTCGTCTACGCCGGCTTTGGTGGCGTCGACGTGGCCGATGCCGTGGCTGTTCCAGGCGCGCTCAGACCGGCCGGCGCGGCCCGGCGCGCCGCGCCGCCCGGCCGGGCGAAGCAACCGGCCGCGGACGCGTCGCGGCACCTGACCGCGGTTCCGCAGGAGCACCAGGTTGCCGCGGGCGGCTCGAAGGCGGGAGCCGGGGCGCGAGACGGGCGCAAGGCAGAACCTGGGGCACGTGAGCGGCGAAGGGCTGAGCGCCAGGAGGCAGAAGCGGCGGAGCGGGAACGCCGCGCGGCCGAGGCGGCAGACCTGGAGCGGCGGAAGGCGGAAGCCATAGCGCAGGACATGCGCGACGCCGAAGGGATGGCCAAGGACGCGGAAGACGGCCTGGACGAAGCCGGGCGGCGAGTCGCCGAGCTGCGGGACCTGCGGCAGGCAGCCACCCGGCGGATCGAGGAGCTTGAGCGGCAGCTCGAACACGCCCAGGCGCAGGAGGCCGAGGCGGCCCGCAACCTGCGGGACGCCGAGCGCAGCCGCGACCGGGCCGCCCGATTGGCCAGCGAGGCGCAGCGCTACCTCGCGCGGGCCCGGGCCAAGGCCGAGGCAACGCTGAAGGGTCCCGCCCGCCGCCCGCCGCCGTAAAGGCGCGCGGAACTGCGCGGGCGCGCGAGCCTGGCGGCCGCGCCGGACGGCGGGCGGGCGAGCCTGGCGGCCGCGCGGGGATGCACGCGGCGCGCGAGCGCTCGGGCGAAGCGGCTGGCCGGCGCGCGTGGCGCCGGGGGTCCCATGGGGTGGAGCCCCCTGGCCAGCACGGTGGCGTCACGCGGGCTCGGTGTCCGGGGTGACCAACGGCGCGAGCAGGTCGCCGTGCCGGGCCACCCGGTCGAGGACCGCGTCGCTGGTGAATATCAGGTCGTCCGGGCGCCGGCAGTCCGCTACTTCGTCCCAGGTGACCGGCGTGGACACGACTGGCCGGCTGGTGGCGCGAAGCGAGTACGGCGCGACGGTGGTCTTCGCCGCGTTGTTCTGGCTCCAGTCGATGAACACCTTGCCGGGCCGCAGCGTCCTGGTCATCCGCGATACGACGAGGCCGGGATCTGCCTGCTCGAGATGCCCGGCGAGGGCGCGGGCCAGATCGCTCGCCTTGTCCGACGTCATACCGGACAGCGGAGCGTACAGCTGGAGTCCCTTGCCGCCGGATGTCTTGGCGAACGGGCGCAGCCCGACCTGCTCGAGCAGCGGCCGCAGCAGGAGCGCCACGCGGCAGCAGTCGGCCAGGTTCGCGGGCGCTCCGGGGTCGAGGTCGAAGACGAGAAGGTCGGGTACGCCGATGTTGGGCAGCCGCCACATCGGAGTGTGGATCTCCAGGTCGGCCAGGTTGGCCGCCCAGATCAGGGTCGGCAGGTCCCCGGCCACGACGTATTCCACCATTTCCCGTGGCTTGGTCGAGCCCGGCGACGCGACCCGCGCGGTCGGCACCCACGACGGCCGGTGACTCGGCGCGTTCTTCTCGTAGAAGTAAGCGCGGTGCACGCCGTCCGGGTAGCGCTTGAGCGTCAGCGGCCGGCCGGCGATATGCGGCAGCAGGACCGGAGCGATGCGCCGGTAGTAGTCGATCACCTGGCCCTTGGTGAAGCCAGCCTCGGGGTAGAGCACCTTGTCCAGGTTCGTCAGCGTCAGTGTGCGGCCCTCGACCTCGACCCGCACCTTCTGCGGCTCAGCACGCACGCGACCTCCGCAGCCTCCCGCCCGGTCCCCGGGCCAGCGCGGCCCGCGTGCACCGCGAGGCGGGCACCGCGAGCGCGGCCAGCACCATCGGCATGCCCCCATCCTCCACGATCATCCCGAACGGCCGCGCGGGCTGGCACGACCGCGTGCCCGCCGTGCTGGCCCGGAGGGCTCCACCCCACGGAACCCCCGGCGCAACGAAGCATCTGGCACCAGCACACCGCCGCGCCACCTGGCGCAGCCGTTCGGGATGGATCGCCGACATCGCTCACCCGGCGTGGCGACCCCGGCCAGGGGGAACAACCAGGCCGACAGTGGCAGCGATCTTGCGTTGGCGTAGCACCGGGGTACGCCGCGCCCGGCTCAAGACGGTGGTCGACGGAAGGAATGCGCATGCGGCTCAGCGCTCGGAACCAGATCACGGCGACGGTCACCGCGGTCACGGCGGGCGAAGCCATCGCCAATGTGGAGCTCGACGCGGGCGGCGTGCGCCTGGTCGCGTCGATCACCGTGGAGGCCGTGAGTGAGCTCGGGATTGCCGAGGGCCGCGAGGTGGTGGCCGTGATCAAGGCATCGGACGTGATCGTGGCCGTGCCGGACTGAACGCTCGCGGGCGGTCCCGCCGCTGCGCGGCTACCCGTGTTCGGCGAGCAGGCGGACGTAGGCGGCCTGTCCGGCGTGCTGTAGGCCGTCGGAAATCACGCTGACCAACCGCACGCCAAGGGTCACGGGCGGATCCCACGACGAGTCCACGATGCGGCCGAGATCGGCGTCGGCCAGGTCGGTCACGAAGCGGATCGCCTCCTGGTAGACCGCGTCGTGATAGGCCGTCAGCAGCTCGCCAGGCACGCTGACCGCCGCGACCTCGTCAGGCCCCTGCCCGTATCCGGTGGCCAATGGGTCGAAGGGCAGCCCGAACCGCTGCACCCAGCCCTTCGTTATCCAGACCTGCTCGGTCCCGGCGGCGTGCGCGACATGGTCGTCCTGGATTCGCGTCAGGTGCCACACCAGCCAGGCGATCGAGTTCGCCTCGCCGTCCGGGCGGTAGGTCAGCTCGCCGGGCTTTCTGCCGTCGACGACCTCGTGGACGACGCCACGGATTCTGCCGAACGCGTCGGCAAGCACCTCGGCAGCGGTCATCCGGAACCCCCTTCGGCGCGGCCTGCATCCGCCTGCATTGTCCCATGCGCGCGATGGCCGGGACGTGCCGGGCGGGCGCGTGAGTGGCTCGCGGTGCGTGGGTCCGGTGGCGGGGCTCTTGACGACATCGCGGCGCGGAGTGAGAATGAGCCGGTCCCAAGGTGGAATCGGTTCCAAATGGCCGATCCCCGGTCAAGAGGTGTTCGCATGGGAGCTTCGCGTCGAGCGACCATCGCGGATGTGGCTGCCGAAGCCGGCGTTGGCGTCGGCACGGTTTCGCGCGTCCTCAACGGGGGAGCGAACGTGCGGGAGGCGACGCGCAGGAAAGTGCTCGAGGTCATGGGGCGGCTTGGCTACCGCCCGAGTCATCTGGCGGCCGCGCTGTCGCGGGGGACACCGCGCACGGTCGCCGTCGTCGTGCCGTATCTGACCCGGCCGTCGGTGGTGGTCAGGCTCGCGGGCGCGCTGGCCGTATTCGACGAGCGCGGTTACGACACGGTCGTGTGCAACGTCGAGACGCCGCAGCAGCGCGACCGGCACCTGAAGGCGCTGGTCGCGCGGCATCGCGCCGACGGGGTCGTGGTGGTGTCGCTGCACCTCACCGGGCGGCACCTGTTCTCCTTCGGCCAGGCCAGGGTCCCGATGGTCATGATCGACGCTGAGGCGCCCGGGGTGCCGAGGACCGTGATCGACGACGTTCTCGGGGGCAGGCTGGCGACCGAGCACCTGCTCTCCCTCGGGCACCGGCGGATCGGTTTCGTCGGCGACAGCCTGCCGGCCGGCGCGGACGTGGATCTGGGTTTCGTCTCGTCGAGGCGCCGGCTGGACGGATACCGCCGCGCGCTGCGGACGGCTGGCATCGGGTACGACCCCGCCCTGGTGAAATGCGGTTCGCACGACGCGGCGGTGGCGGCGGAACTCGCCGCCGGCCTGCTCGCCCTGCCGAGTCCGCCCTCGGGGATCTTCGCGGCCTCCGACACGCAGGCGATCGGCGTGCTGACCGCCGCAGACAAGTCAGGCGTGCGCGTGCCGGACCAGCTTTCGGTGATCGGCTTCGACGACATCGAGGCCGCGGCGCTGCTTGGCCTGAGCACCGTCCGCCAGCCGCTGAAGCGCAGTGGCGCGGAGGCCGCCGGCCGTCTGTGCGCGCTGCTGAGCGGTACGCCGGTGCGGCCGATGCGCCAGGAGCTTGCGCTCGAGGTCGTGCGGCGCTCGAGTTCCGCGGCGTGCGCGCGGGCGGCCGTCAAGTCCGCCGCCCGCGGCTCGTACCGGCCGGCCGCGGGAATCCGGGCCAGAGCGGCCCGGCGGCATCTTCTGCACGACCACCCAACAACAGCTGGCCGGATGACCAGAAGGTAACCGGCCGGCAGATATTGCGCTGGAGGGAAGATGATGGGTGATGGCGCCCACGAGGTCACTTCTCCGCGTCCCGGTCGTGTGCGAGCGGCCGGCCGATCTGGCAGCCGCTTCCGATGGCCCGGTTCCCGTTTGCGCGGGCCGCACCGCCTGGTCGCCCTGCTTGCCGTCGCCGTGCTCACGTCGTCCGCGCTTGCGGCCTGCGGCAGCAGCAACGCGAGCACCGGACCCGTCACGCTGAACTACTACAGCTTCCCCGACAACTCGGGCGCCATCCAGCAGGCGGTCACCACCTGCAGCGCCCAGAGCGGCGGCAAGTACACCATCTCCTACAACAAGCTGCCGAACTCGGCCGACGGGCAGCGGCAGCAGATGGTCCGCCGGCTCGCCGCCGGTGACAGCTCGATGGACATCCTCGGCCTCGACGTCACGTGGGAGGCCGAGTTCGCCCAGGCGGGCTGGATCCTGCCTTGGACGGGTAGCAACCAGCAGCAGGCGAGTGCGGACACCCTGAGCGTCCCGCTGCAGACCGCGACCTGGCAGGGAAAGCTCTACGCGGTGCCCTACAACAGCAACACCCAGTTGCTGTGGTACCGCTCCGACCTGGTGCCCAACCCGCCCACCACGTGGGATGAGATGATCAACGACTCGATCCAGCTGGCCAAGGCGGGCAAGCCACACCTGATCGAGATCCAGGGCGCGCAGTACGAGGGCACCGTTGTCTGGTTCAACTCGCTGCTCGCCAGCGCGGGCGGCAGCGTGCTCACCCCGGACGCTTTCCACGTGTCCCTCGGCGCACCCGCCGTCAGGGCGCTGACGATCATGAAGAAGCTCGCTACGTCCGTGGCGGCGGACCCGTCGCTGCCGGTGCAGATGGAGGATTCGAACCGGCTCGCGATGGAGGCCAGCACGGCGGCGTTCCAGCTGAACTACCCGTTCGTCTACCCGTCGATGAAGACCGACCAGCCGACGCTGTTCAAGAGCTTCAAGTGGACGCTGTACCCGAGGGTGGACGCCAGCACCCCGGCGCATGTGACGATCGGCGGTATCGACCTCGCGATCAGCAGGTACTCGCCGCACCCGGACCTGGCCTTCCAGGCGGCGCTGTGCCTGCGGGACCGGCCGAACCAGCTGATCGCCGCGACCAAGGGCGGCCTGCCGCCGACGATCGCCAGCCTGTACAACGACCCCGCGCTCTTCCCCAACTACCCGTTCCACGCGGACATCCTGGCGGCGCTGCAGAACGCGACCGTCCGGCCGAAGACGCCCGCGTACCAGAACATATCCATCGTCATCTCGCACCTGGTGTCGCCCCCGGCCGCGATCAATCCCGCGAGCACCGTGCAGACGATGACCAGCCAGATCAATGACGCCCTCCAGTCGAAGGGCCTGGTTCCATGACCACCCGGGCGGCCGTCCTGGCCGTGGCCGCGAGAAAGGCAGGGGCCGATGACCACCACTAACACGCAGACGGTCACCGCCGAAGACACCAGAGCCGCGGAGCGCAGGCACCGGCGGCAACTGTCGGAGGGCGCACGGGCCGAGCGCAGGCTCGGCTGGCTGCTGATCGCCCCCGCGGTGATCGTGATGATCGCGGTCACGGCGTACCCGATCTTCTACGCGATCAATCTGTCGCTGCAGCGCTATGACCTGCGCTTCCCCAACCTGGCCCACTACATCGGCTTCAGCAACTACGGGGCGGTGCTCACCTCGCAGTACTGGTGGCACGCGCTGTGGGTGACGCTGATCATCACAGTCGTCTCCGTGGCGATCGAACTGGTGCTCGGCATGCTGCTCGCCCTGCTCATGTACCGGACGCTCTTCGGCCGTGGCACCGTCCGCACCGCCATCCTGATCCCGTACGGCATCGTGACGGTCGCCGCGGCGTTCAGCTGGCAGTACGCGTGGACGCCGCACATCGGCTACCTGGTTAACAGCAGTGCGCCGCTGACGAAGACGTTCTCGGCCATTGCGATCATCATCCTGGCGGAGGTGTGGAAGACCACGCCGTTCATGGCGCTGCTGCTGATGGCGGGCCTTTCGCTGGTGCCGGAAGACCTGCAGAAGGCGGCCAAGGTGGACGGCGCGACCGCGTGGCAGCGCTTCGTCCGGATCACCCTGCCGCTGATGGCGCCGGCGATCCTGGTCGCGTTGCTGTTCCGGACGCTCGACGCGTTCCGAATATTCGACAACATCTTCATCCTGACCCAGGGCGGCAACGGCACCTACTCGGTCTCGATCCTCGGCTACGACAACTTGTTCACGGCGCTGAACCTGGGCATCGGGTCGGCGATCTCCGTCCTGATCTTCATCTGCGTCGCGATCATCGCGTTCGTGTTCATCAGGTTGTTCGGCGCGGCCGTGCCAGGTTCCGCGCAGGGAAGAAGGTGATGCGCTGATGGCTGTCACAACCACCCGCCAGAAGTTCAGCTGGGGAACCGCCAACGCGATCACAGTGATACTTGTGCTCATCCCCGTGCTGTGGATCGTCTCGCTGTCCTTCAAGAATCCGGCGACTATTACGGCCACGGGACGCGCGACGTTCTGGCCCACGTCGTGGACCTGGCAGAACTACAGCGGCATCTTCGCGACGTCGGAGTTCGTCCGGCCGCTGATCAATTCGATCGGAATCGGGCTGATCGCAACCTTCATCTCCGTCGTGCTGGCCTCGTCCGCGGCCTACGCGGTGGCCCGGCTGGCGTTCCCGGGCAAGCAGGTTCTCATCGGAATGTCGCTGCTGATCGCGATGTTCCCGCTCATCTCGCTGGTGACCCCGCTGTTCGCCATCGAGCGCGCACTCGGTCTCTTCAACACCTGGCCCGGGCTGATCATCCCGTACATCGCGTTCGGCCTGCCGCTGGGGATCTACACCCTGTCGGCGTTCTTCCGTGAGATCCCCTGGGAACTGGAGAAGGCGGCCAAGATGGACGGCGCCACCCCGTTCCAGGCGTTCACCAGGGTCATCGCGCCGCTGGCGGCGCCTGGGATGGTCACCACCGCGATCCTGGTGTTTCTTTTCTGCTGGAACGAGTTCCTGCTGGCGATCTCGCTGACGTCGACGACGACGGCGCGAACGGCGCCGGCCGCGATGGGCTTCTTCACCGGCAGTTCGCAGTTCACCACGCCGACCGGGTCGATCTCGGCGGCCGCTGTGGTCATCACCATTCCGATCATCATCTTCGTGCTGTTCTTCCAGCGCCGGATCGTCGCCGGGCTGACGTCAGGCGCGGTCAAGGGCTAGAAGGACATAAGGAGCAGACAATGGCCGACATCGCTCTGGAACATGTGACCAAGCGCTTCCCCGACGGGGCGCTCGCCGTCGACGACTTCACCCTCGGCATAGGCGACGGCGAGTTCGTCGTCCTGGTCGGGCCCTCGGGGTGCGGAAAGTCGACGACCCTCAACATGATCGCGGGTCTCGAGGACATCACCGAGGGTGAGCTGCGTATCGCAGGGAAGATCGTCAACAACGCGGCGCCAAAGGACCGGGACATCGCGATGGTGTTCCAGAGCTACGCGCTCTACCCGCACATGACCGTGCGGGAGAACATGGGCTTCGCGCTCAAGCTGGCCAAGACACCGAAGAACGTCATCGACGAGAAGGTCGGCGAGGCGGCGCGCATCCTCGACCTCACGCAGCATCTCGATCGCAGGCCGGCCAACCTGTCCGGCGGGCAGCGGCAGCGGGTGGCGATGGGGCGCGCGATCGTCCGCGACCCCTCCGCCTTCCTGATGGACGAGCCGCTGTCCAACCTCGACGCGAAGCTCCGCGTGCAGATGCGCACCGAGGTTTCCCGCATCCAGCGCCGGCTCGGCACCACCATGGTCTACGTGACCCACGACCAGACCGAGGCGCTGACGCTCGGCGACCGCATCGCGGTGATGCGCAGCGGCATCCTGCAGCAGGTGGCCTCGCCGCAGGAACTCTACGACCGGCCGAAGAACCTGTTCGTCGCCGGCTTCATCGGGTCACCCGCGATGAACTTCCTGGCCGCCACCGTCGAGGACGGCAAACTGCGCACCGGGCTTGGCGACCTCCCGCTGAGCGATCAGCTACGGCGCGCCATCGAGAGCAGCGGCGCAGGCCGCGACGTGATCGTCGGCATCCGCCCGGAAGATTTCCAGGACGCGTCGCTCGTCTCGGCCGACGAGCGCCCGTACGGCGTCACGTTCCGCGCGTCGATCGACGTCATCGAGTCCCTGGGCTCGGACGTGTTCGTCTACTTCACCCTGGAGCGCCAGCAGGCGGCGAAGGCCACCGAACTCGAGGAGCTGGCCAGGGACTCGGGCCGCGCGGACACCGGCTCGAGCGTTGACACCGTGACCGCGAGGCTCGACCCGTCCACGCGCGTGCGCGAGGGCCAGGAAGCCGAGCTGTGGGTCGATGTCCGGCCGATGCACGTGTTCAACCCGGCAACCGGTGAAAACCTCGCGCTCGGTGATGACAGCGGCGGTGGCAGCGCGAGCATCGGCACCGGCGGCGCGAGTACCGACACCAGAAGTGCGGGCACCGACGTCAAAAGTGCGAGCGGCGGCGGGACCACCGGTGCCGGGAGCGGGAGTACCGGGGCCGACAGCGCCGACGGCGGCGCACCGGCCGACGCCCCCACCACCTGACGGTGGCGCGGCCGTCTCCGCTGCGGGAGCAGCTACTGGAGTTTCGCGCGCAGCTGCTCGATGACGTCGTCGTTCCACTCGTGGGTGCGGATCAGCCGGTACCGCTCGCGTGCGATGCGCATGTAGGCCTCGGCGTCGGTGCAGGAACCGAGCAGGCCCGCCGCGCGGAGCATGCGCACGACCGGTGTGTATTCCTCCGCGAACCACCGGCGGGCGATCTCGCCGCGATCGAGGAAACGCTGCTGATCCTGCATGTAACGAAAGCCCCATGCCTCGACGGCCTCCCCGAGCTCCGCGTACGACCAGGGGTCTTTGACCGTGAGCTTCGCGTATGCCTGCGGTGGCAGCGGCACCCTGGCCCTGAAGATCCGCTCGTAGCTCTTGACGAGCAGGTCGCCGCGGTGGCGGATGCCCTTGGCGGGCACGGCGGTCAGAACCTCGGTCACGTACGCGTCGATCGTCGTCTGCCCGGTCGCGAGCGCGATCGAGACCCGGTGGTGGCCGTCCTTGACGAAGTGCAGGTCACCGACGCGGTATACGTCGATGGGCGGGATGCTCTCGCCGCGCCGCTGCGCCAGGGCGAGCCGCTCCCACCGCTCACGGACCCGGCTCGACGTGGGCCGGAACCGGCGGTCGAAGTCGCGCCGGGAGTCGACGGTGCCGACGATCGTGTCCAGCTTGATGGTCTGCAGGCCGAGGGACCGCTCGCCCTTCATGCCGAGAGCGGCGACGACTTCGTCGAACGGGAGGATGAGGTTGACGTCGTCAGGCTCACGGCGGAGCCAGTGGGCGAGCCTGGCCAGTGTCTGGCGCCTGCGGGCCCGCTGGAAGTCGTTCTCGACGTCCGCGCGCGGGAAACCTGTGTCAGCGTGCACCGTGGCGTCCTGTCTGCCGGACGCGGGCGGCCTGGCCTGGTTCGACGTCGATCAGGTGCCGCCCGACGACGTTGCGCACCACCGTGTGGCCGAGCCGCCGGTCCGGATAGGCCACGTCGTACGGCGGCACGTGGCCGTGCAGCAACAGGGCAGGCTGCAGCCGCGCGACGAGACCGTTGAGCGCGGTGAACCCCTGGTGCACCGGATCGTCGCCGTCGCCCACGCCGCGCGGCGCCGAGTGGGTGAGCAGCACATCGACGCGGCGGCCATCCCGCACGCGGCGCAAGCGGGCCCTGCGGCTCAGCGCACGGGCACGCCTGGACTGCTGGCGGTCGGTGTACTGGTTGGGCCCGCCGCTGTAGCGGCGGG
>DATFVJ010000034.1:0-12463 GCA_035260365.1 Streptosporangiaceae bacterium | reverse complement strand
ACCTTCACGTTCGCCCGCCTCGCCGCGCAGTTCGTGGCCGACCAGGCGGCGCGGCACCTGGCCGGGGAGGAACTGCTCAACGCCGTCCGCGGGCCGTCCGGCTGAAGCGGGCCGACCCTTATCCCGAACGGCTGCCGCGGGCGGTGTCCTCGCCTGGCCAGCGCGCCCGGGGGCGCGTCACGCGGGGCGCGATGCCGGGAAGCGTCAGCTTGCGGCGGCCGGCTCCGCGGGTTCGCAGCGGCCGCCCAGGTGGGTGGCGAGGAAGCGCTCGGCGGCGGCGTAGAACCGCAGCCGGTTCTCGGGTTTGGCGAGCCCGTGCCCCTCGTCGGGGAACAGCAGGTACTCGTGCGGAACGCCCTTCTCGCGCAGCGCGGCCACGATCTGCTCGCTTTCCGCCTGCTTGACCCGAGGGTCGTTGGCGCCCTGTGCGATCAGCAGCGGGATGGTGATCGCGTCGACCCGCGACAGCGGCGAACGCGACCACATGAAGTCAGGCTCGGTGTCGGGGTTGCCGACCCGCGCGTGGAGCTCGGCGACCACCGGCTCCCAGTACGGAGGGATACTGCGGATCAGCGTCGTGAGGTTCGACGGCCCCACGATGTCGACCGCGCAGCGGAACAGGTCCGGGGTGAAGGCCGCCCCGACCAGTGCGGCATATCCACCGTAGGATCCGCCGTAGATTCCGACCCGGGCCGGATCCGCGTGGCCGCTTGAGGTCAGCCACCGCACCGTGTCGACGAGGTCGTCGTGCATCCGCGCGCCCCACTCGCGGTTACCCGCGTTCGTGAAGTTCTTCCCGTAACCGGTCGAGCCGCGGAAGTTGACCTGGACGCACAGGTAGCCGCGGTTGGCCAGCCACTGCGCTTCCGGGTCAAAGCCCCACATGTCGCGGGCCCACGGGCCGCCGTGCACGTTGAGCACGGTCGGCAAGCCCTCGCGGGACACGCCGGCGGGGAAGGTCAGGTACCCGTGGAGCCGCAACCCGTCCCTGGCGGTGATCGAGAACGGCTCCATCGGCGCCAGACCCGCGTCCGCGAGCGCGGGCCGGTTCTCGAACAGGAATGTGCCGCGGCCCGTGTCACGCCGCAGCGAATAGTAACGGGTGGGCCCGTCGGCGTGGTCGTAGGCGGCGATCCAGGTGGTCTGGGCGCGGTCACGGGAGAGCACGGCCAGATCGCCGTCGTCGAGGGCCTGCAGCACCTCGAGGTCGGCGACCGCCGCCGGGTCGAGCGCCTCCCAGCGCACCCGCTCGCGCTGGAACGCCACCAGCCGCGGCAGCTTGGTCTGGCGGTCGACAAGCACCGCGGTCACGTCGTACTCGGGGTCGGCGGCGACTACCTCGATCTCGCCGGTGGCCAGGTCGATCCACACCAGCCGCGCGGCGTTGGCCCCCACCGACGTGGTGACGAGCAGCCGGGTACCTTCGGCGCTGAAGCTGACGGGCTCAGTGGCCACGCTGTCTTCCTGGCTGGCCTGGAACAGCACCCGCCAGGGCAGATCCGGCGCGCCCGGGTCGCGGACCATGATGGCACGGCCGCCGTCCGGCCGAAGCGCGACGCCGGCCCGCACCTGCAGGTCGGCATCGGCCACGAGCCCGATGAGTCCAGGGTTCTGCAGCACCTTGGTGAGCTGGCCGCCCGCCAGGTGCAGTTCGTAGACGTCGTGCAACTGCACGTTCTCGCGGTTGAGGCCGATCAGCACCCGGTCGGTGATGTCGAGATCGATCCGGATGACCTGTGCCTGCACACCTTCGTAGGGCGTCAGGTCGCGCGCCTGACCGGTCCGCAGGTCTACGTCGTACAGCCGCCAGTTCTCGTCCCCTCCGCGATCTTGCGGGTAGACAATTCGCGCGTCGTCCGGTGCCCAGAAATACGCGCGGACACCGCGGTCGCGGTCGTGGGTAACCGGGCGCGCGTCGTCGGCGCCGATGGTGGCGGCCCAGACGTTGAGCACGCCCTCGTCGGGAGCGATCCAGGCCAGGCGGGTGCCATCGGGTGACACCTGCGGCGAGATCCGCTCTGGGTTGCCGAACAGCACGGTGCGGGAAATGAGATCGGCTGGGGTCACTAGCGAGACGGTAGCGCAGCGCCCTCAGCCGCGGCTCGCGGCCGTTCGGGACGGAAAATATGCATATCCGCCGTCGTGTGCGGTCGCTGAGACGAAATCGTTGCCCAAATACATCACAAAATGTGAATCGGTCGTCAGATCGTCCATGATCTTCGGATTCGGTTGTCGCGCTGTTAGGTTACCGATCGGGAGGACGCAGATGCGGATCTTGGTCGTGGGTGCGGGCGGCGTCGGCGGCGCCGTCGCAGGGATCGCTGCCCGCAGGGATTTCTTCGAGCGGATGGTGGTCGCGGACGATGCGGCGGACCGGGCGCGGGCGGCGGTGGATCGGCTGGGCGACCCGCGGATCACCGCGGCTCGGGTCGACGCATCCGACGCGGCCGGTATCGCGCGCCTGGGCTACGCGAGCAGGACCCGGCGCGCTGAGCGGCAGGCAGCCACCAGCCGGGACATGCCCTAGCCAACCGGGCGCGCGTCCCCGCATGGCGGTGCGTAGCGCACGCCGGGGAGATACCTGTTCCATTCGGCGCGGGTGAGCGGGTCGCCGGCCATGGCGCACACGTCGGCGGCCGCGGTCACGGCTGCGGTATCCCACAGCCGTACCGTGCCGTCGGCGCCTGCCGCGGCGATGACCTGTCCGCGCGGGCCGAACACGACCGAGTGCACGCCACGCGGTCCGGTCAGGTCCGCGCGCTCGACCGGCAAGGAGATGCCAGCGGTGTGCCACAGCCAGACCGCGCCGTCGGCGCTGCCCGCGGCGAGCGTCCGCCCGTCCGGGCTGAACGCCAGCGCGTACACGTACCCGCCGGGGCCGCCGAGCTGACCGAGCGAGGACGCCCGCGACGGGTCGGCGACGTTCCACAGCCGGATGGTCTTGTCCGCGGTGCCCGCGGCGAGGACGCGCCCGTCCGGGCTGAACGCCACCGAGTACACGTCGCTGCGCGCGCCGGTGAGCGGTGCGAGCGGAACAGGCGCCGCCGGGTTCGCGACGTTCCACATCCGGACCGTCCGGTCGGCGGCCGCGGCCGCGAGGGCGCGCCCGTCCGGGCTGAATACCGCGCAGAACACGCGTGTCAAGGAAACCCTGAGCACCGCGAGCGGGCCGGGCCTGGCCGGGTCGGCGACGTTCCAGAGCCGCACGGTTCCGTCGTCCTGTGCCGTCGCGAGGGTCTTGCCGTCGCGCCGGAAAGCGACGAAGTCCACCGAGCCCGTAGACGAGGCGCGCAACGGCGGGCCGAGCGGTACCGGAGCGCCGCGCCCGGCCGTGCGCCAGAGCTGCGCGAAGCCGTTACCGTAGCCCGCCGCGAGCACGCCGTCCGGGCTGAACGCCACGGCGTTGACGACGGTGCCGGGTACGCCGGCCGCGCCGATCCTGGTACGCGTGGCCGTGTCCCACAGCGCGAGGCCGTCGGCGCCGGTCGCGAGTATGCGGCCGTCCGGGCTGGACGACACGCTGTTGACCGGGCCGTCCGCGTCGAGCACAGGCGGCGGCACCGCCCACACCCTGACCGCGCCGTCCGCCGCGCCTGTGATCACGTCATGGCTGCCGTCCCAGCTCAGTGACGTCACCGGCACCGGGTGCGGCAGCTTGAAGACGACCGCGCCGGTCGGCACGTTCCATCCGAGCGCCGTGCCGTCGCTGCTTGCGGCCACGACCGCCTGGCTGTCGGGGCTGAAGGCCACCGCGTTGACCCGGTCGGTGGCGCCGGTCAGTGGTGCACCCACCCGCACCGGCCGCGCCGGATCGGCGACGTGCCACAGCCACACGTCCTTGTCCTTGCC
This sequence comes from Streptosporangiaceae bacterium, assembly GCA_035260365.1. Lineage (GTDB taxonomy): Bacteria > Actinomycetota > Actinomycetes > Streptosporangiales > Streptosporangiaceae > DATFVJ01. The sequence goes on along the minus strand of DATFVJ010000034.1, from coordinate 8,614 downwards.
ACCAGCGGCCAGAGTGCGGCCGTCCGGGCTGAACGCGACCGCGTCGACGACCGATGCCGGGCCAGTGAGCGGCCGGCCCAGTGCGGCCAGATGGCCCAGTGCGGCCGGGTGGTTCGGCGCACCGGGAGGACCGGATCCGGCCAGGCGCCACAGCCGGACGCTGGCGTCGGCGCTCCCCGTGGCGAGTACCGTGCCGTCGGGGCTGAACGCGACCGATGCCACGTAACCGGCCGGCCCGGTCAGCGTCGCACGCAGCCGGGGGGTGCCAGGCCCGCCGGTGTCCCATAACCGCACGGCGTCGTCGGCACCGCCGGCCGCGAGCACGCGGCCATCAGGGCTGAACGCGAGGCTGTACACCGTGCTCGCCGGCCCGGTCAGCGGCGGCCAGACCCGCACCGGCCTGCGGGGGTCGGCCGTGTCCCACAGCCAGATCCGGTGATCCGCGCCGGCGACGGCAAGCAGCCGCCCGCCCGGCCCGAACGCGGCAGCGTCAAGCGGGGCCGGTAATCTTGCGACCCGCGGCCCGAACGGGAATGGCCGCCCCGGCCGCGCCACGTCCCACAGCCGCAGCGTCCCGTCGCCGGCCGCGACGGCAAGTACCGTGTGGTCGGGGCTCAGCGCGACGGCCTGGACGGCGCATGCCGAGTCGAGCAGCCGCGCGGCCGCTGGCGCGCCCGATGACTCGAGAAGGCTCGACAGGGCCGGCGCGGTGGGGGATATCCGGAAGGCGGCCAGGCTGAGCTGCGCGGCGACGGACACGTCGTTGTCACGGATCTTGTCGGCCACCGCGGCCACCTCGCGCGAGTCCGCCGCGCCGAGCGCCCTGGTCGCCTCCGCGCGCTGCTCGAACGCGTAACCGGCCAGGGCGGCGGTTGCGAGCACGGCCGCGCCGAGCGCCGCCACCAGGCGGCGCACGCGCCACCTGCCCGCGTACCGCTTCGCCCGCTCGTGGGCGATCCCCGCGTCGAGGAATTCCCGCTCGAGGCGGCTGAAGCCGGCCCGGCCCGCCGGGTCGGTGGCGGAGTCTCTCGCGATGGCGAGCGGGCCGCCCCGCAGCAGGCTGGCGTCGTCCCGGCCGCCGTCGTGCCATGCGCGCGCCGCCTCGGTGACGCGGCGGCGCATGCGCAGCCACTCACGGTTCTCGCCGATCCACTCGCGCAGCCGGGGCCAGGCGGAAAGGAGCGCCGGGTGAGTGATCTCCGCGGCGTAGGCGTCGACGGTGATCAGGCGCTGCGCGACGAACGTGGGGAGCACGCCGGCGTCGTCGCCGAGGCGCGCCTCGTCGATGGGAATACGGCGCCGGACGGCCACGCCGTCCGTGATCTGGACGAGCCGGAGGAAGAGCCGCCGCGCGTCGCCGCGCTGATCGGCCGTGAGCTCGCCGTACGCGGCTTCCGCCGCCGCGGCGGTCGCGCCGTGGATGCCGCCGCCGGCCTTGTATGCGGCGACGGTGAGCAGCCCGCCGCGCGACCGCTGCCAGGTCGCCAGCAGTGCGCGGGAAAGCAGGGGCAATGCCCCGGCTTCATGCGCCGCGCCGGGCGCGCGCCACTGCGCCGGGGACGCGACGTCGCGCAGCAGCAACTCGACGAGCCCGTCCTCGACCTTCAGCCTGGCCCCGCGGGCGGGTTCGACGATTGCCTGGCGCAGCTGCGCCTCGCTCATGGGACCGACCGCGATCTGGCGTTCCCGCAGCGCCGCGGCGAGCTGCGGGTAGCGCAGCGCGTGCGCGCGGAAGTCGGCCCGCAGACCGAGCACGACCAGAGCGGTCGCGGGCAGAGCGGAAAGCGCCGAGACGAAAGCCTGCCGCTCGGCTTCGTCGTCGCAGTCCGTGAAGATCTCCTCGAACTGGTCCACGATGACGGCAAGGCCGGGCGGCCGCAGTCGGGCGGTGAGTTCGCCGCTGCGCCCGGGGTTGGCGCGCAGCGTGGCCTCGGCCGCGTCGGCGTCGTCAGGCACGAGCTGGCCGGCGAGCGCGCGAAGCGGGCGCGATCCCGGGCTGAAGAGCAATAGCCGCTGGCCGGCCGGGCCAGCCCGGGAACGGCCGCGGGTACGCAGCGCCGGGATCAGCCCGGCGCGCAATAAAGACGACGTGCCTGCGCCGGACGGCCCGACCACCACGAGCGGCATGTTGCGCGCGCCGCCGCCCTCGCCATCGGCCCCCGCGCGCCCACCGCTGCCCGTCCCGGGGCCGCTACCCGCGTTCGCCGAACGGTCGGTGGCCAGGCCCACGAGCAGCTGGGTCAGGTCGTCGCGGCCGAAAAACCACTGGGCATCCCCGGCCTGGAAGCTCGCCAGGCCGCGATACGGCGCGGGAGCGCCCGCGGGGCGCCGGCCTGGCGCCCGGCGCGCCCGGGTCAGCGCGTCCATCCACTGCCCGATGGCCGCCGGGTCGGTCTCGCCGCACGCCGCGAGGATCCGTCGCAGCAGTGAGCTGGCCGAAGCCTGCGGCAGATGGCTGCCGGTGAAGTAGTCGCCCGCGGTGCTCGTCGGGATGCCCACCTCGGCGGCCACCTGCCTGACCGTCTTGCCTGCCCGCTCCCTGAGCCACGTGAGCTCCCGGCCGAAGTCCTGCTGGTTGGCGATACGCCCGGGATCGGGCGGCCCGGTATGACCCGCGCTGTCGTCCGCCACGGTCTTTCCCCCACAACCCCCTGGGACAGTTTGTCATTGAGGACTGTACGCCTAGTGTCCGGTGAAATGCGGTGTGTTAGTAACGTGTTTTGTTCGTCAAGGCTTCGCCGTGTCCGAGGTTGTCCGGGCAGTAGCGTGCCTGTTCCGGGCCATCCCGTCCAGACGTCACACTGACGAAATCAGCGGAGGCCCGGGTGCCACGGGCCTTCGCTGACCTAAGGGTCATAGGGGAAGCCCCCGGGGGAGGGGGGAGTTCGCCAGATAAGGGGCGCCGGGGGATGACAATTCTGTTCATCGTCGCTGTATTGGCTGGGCTCGGTTACCTGTTCTCGCTGCACGTGCACCCTTACACGCAATGCCATTCGTGCAAGGGTGGCGGGCGGCACCGGGGCGCCGTGTTCGGCTACGGCAACCGGGCGTGCGGGAGTTGCGGCGGCAACGGCAGGCAGTTACGCCTCGGCGTCCGCGTGTTCCTCGGCGGCACCGAGAAGAAGTGACGCGCGGATAGGCCCGCCCGACTGCGCCAGGGCCGGGGGACGCCTGGCGCAGCCGGGTGCGCGCCGGTGACCGCAGCGCCCGCAAGGTCAGGAGTGGTGGCGAGCGCAGGCACACGCCGCCATAATCTGCGCATGAGCTTGCGGCGCCGGGTCAACGGCAACCATACGGGCGATCCGGCGCAGGGCACGCTGCGGGTGACGTGACGCGGTGAAGATCCATGTGATCCACGAGAACCCCGACTGGTACGGGCCGCTCGCCACCGCCTTCGACGCCGAGGGCGTTCCGCACGAGGAGTGGCTGCTCGACGGCGGCCTGCTCGATCTCGGGTCCGCACCGCCCGCCGGGGTGTTCTGGTCCAGGATGAGCGCCTCGTCGCACACCCGGGGCCACCTGCTGGCCAAGGACTTCACGCGCGGCGTGCTTTGCTGGCTCGAGTCCTACGGCCGCCGGGTCGTGAACGGGCGCGGGGTACTCGAGTTCGAGATGAGCAAGATGGACCAGCTGACCGCGTTGCGTTCGGCCGGGTTCGACGTGCCGCGCACGGTGGCCGTCGCGGGCCGCAGCGATCTGGTTCCCGCGGCGGGAAAGCTGCACGTCCCGTTCATCAGCAAGCACAACCAGGGCGGCAAGGGCCTGGGCGTGCGGCGGTTCGACAGCCACGAGGAGTTCGCCGCGCACGTCATGTCCGCCGGGTACACCGCGCCGGTGGACGGGATCACGCTGCTGCAGGAGTACGTGCAGGCCGAGCGGCCGTTCATCACCCGGGTGGAGATCGTGGGCGGCGAGTTCGTGTACGCGATCGCCGCGGACACCAGCCGCGGCGGGTTCGAGCTGTGCCCCGCCGATGCCTGCGCCGCCGGCGAGGCTGACACCGCGGCCGGGCCCGGCGCCGGCGTCGGCGCGGGCCACGCGAATGGCGTCACGGCGGGCCATGCCGCCGGCCGCCGCGCGGACGGCGTCACGGACCGCGTCACGGACCGCGTCACGGACCGCGTCACGGAGCGCGTCACGGAGCGCGTCACGGAGCGCGTCACGGACCGCGTCACGGACCGCGTCACGGAGGGTGCGAAGGGCCGTGCCAATGGCCTGTTCTCGCTCCGCGAGGGATTCGACCACCCCATCGTCGGCCGCTACCTGAGCTTTGCCCGCGCGCTCGGTATCGAGATCGCCGGGTTCGAGTTCATCGAGTCGGCGGACGGCCGGCTCGTGACCTACGACGTGAACACGACCACGAACTACAGCGCCGCGATCGAGGCCGCCGCGCCTCGGCCTGCGCTGCGGCGGGTGGCCAAGTTTCTCGGGCGCCTGCTGGCCGAGCAGGCCGGAAAGGGGTCCCGCTGATGCGTTTCGGCTACTGGATGCCGGTGTTCGGCGGCTGGCTGCGCAACGTGCGCGACGAGGGCATGACGATCGCCTGGCCGTACATCAGGGATCTCGCCGCGGAAAGCGAGCGGCACGGCTTCGATGTCACCCTCATCGCGGAACTCAACCTCAACGACATCAAGGGTCACCGCGCGCCGTCGCTCGACTGCTGGACCCTCGCGCCGGCGGTGGCGGCGGTCACAGCCAAGCTCGAACTGATGCTCGCGGTCCGGCCGAACTACCATTCGCCGTCGCTCACCGCGAAAGCGCTGTCCACCCTGGACACGATCGCGCCCGGGCGGCTCAGCCTCAACGTGGTGTCGTCCTGGTGGCGGGAGGAGGCCGCGCAGTACGGCGTGCCCTTCGACGTGCACGACGCGCGTTACGCGCGCACGCAGGAGTGGCTTGAGGTCGTCAAGCGGCTGCTGCGCGAGGACACGGTAACGCACCACGGCGCGCTCTACCGGCTCGATGCCGCGGTGCTCGAACCCAAGCCCACGCGGTCGCCGCCCGTCTACATGGGCGGCGAATCGCCCAAGGCCAAGGAGGTCATCGCCGCGGACGCGGACGCGTACGTGATGCACGGCGACGAGCCCGAGGTCATCGCCAGCAAGATCGCGGACATGAGCGCGCGCCGTGCGCGGGCGGGCAGGCCCCCGCTCACCTTCGGCGTCAGCGGGTACGTGATCTGCCGCGACACCGAGGCGGCGGCCAAGGCCGAACTCGACCGCATCCTCGACGTCACGTCGTCGCAGGATACCTACGCCTCGTACCAGGACTTCGTGGCCGGATCGCAGCTCGAATCGCGGGTATCGCTCGAGGAGTACAGCGTCTCCAACCGGGGGCTGCGCACCGGGCTGGTCGGCACACCGGAGCAGATCACCGACCGGCTCCGCGCGTACGAGCAGGCCGGGATCGGCCTCGTGCTGCTGCAGTTCTCGCCGCAGCGCGAGGAGATGGCCAGGTTCGGGCGCGACGTCATCAGCCATTACCCTGGCCGCCGCGCCGGGTGATGCACCCCCCGGCGGTGCGGGCGAGCGTCTCCCTGGCGATCACGATCTGCTGCACCTGGCTCGTGCCCTCGTAGATCCGGAAAAGCCGGGCGTCGCGGTACAAGCGTTCCACGGCCACACCGCGCATGTAGCCGACGCCGCCGTGGACCTGGACCGCCCGGTCGGCCACCCGCCCGACCATCTCGCTCGCGAAGTACTTCGCGCACGACGGCCCATCCTGTTCGTGCCACTGAGCACGTGGCCGCCGGCGCCGCGGCGCGCGGACGTCTGCCTCGTCCACGTGCCCTCCCGGGAGGTCACTGCCTGGCGGCTCTCCGGTAGGCCAGCGGGGTCAGCCCGAACTGGCGCTTGAACACGCGGGTGAAGTGGCTCTGGTCGAAGAAACCCGCCCGCACCGCGATCTCCGCGATGGCGTCGTCGGAGCCGGCGAGCCGCCGTGCCGCGCCGTCCAGCCGCAGCCCGCGCAGGTACGCGCCGACCGGCATGCCGTAGTGGAGCCGGAAGACGCGGGCGAGATGCACCGGGTGGACGCCGACCGCCGCGGCGACCTCGGTGACCCGCAGCCGCTCGCCGCGGCGGTCGTGCAGCAGCGCCCGGGCCTCACCGAGCCAGTGCGGTGACGGCGCGGTGCCGGTCCGGCGCGGGTGGCGCAGCCGGGCGGTGCGCGCGAGCAGCTCGAGGATCAGCCCTTCGACCGCGAACGGTGTCACGGCGTCGGGATCTCGCAGCTCCCCGGCGGCGCGCCTGGCGACGGCGGCGGCAACCGGATCGCGGATGTGGCCGGCCTCGCCGAGCAGCCGGGCGAAGGGCTCGAGCAGTTCAAGCCGCGCCGGGTCGGGCTGGACGATCAGCACCTCGGCTCCGGCCCGCTCGAAGAGGTTGCCGTGCGGCTCTCCGGCCGGCTCGGTGAGCACGGTGGCGGGCGGGCACGGATGGCTCGCGCTCCGCATGAGGCCATCGAAGGAACCGCTGAGGATGACCGCGACGGTCGCCCGCTCGTGGGTGTGCAGCGGGAGCCTGAGCAGCGGCGGGAAGCGGACCCGCGTCACCTGGAAGCCGTCCGCGTCGACGCCGAGGGACCGGGCGCTGCCGAGCGTGACGGGGACGTGCCCGCCTGCCATCCCGCCTCCAGGAACCGCGAGAGGTTGCGTTCGTGCCATCCGGCTCGATCCGTGCAAGACCCCCCGGGGTCCAGATGCCCATTGTGTTAACCGCTGGCCGGGGTGTCGAGTCGAAGGAGCTTGCCCATGTCGAGATTGCGACGGACAGCGGCGGCCCTCGCGGTCGCCGCGATCACGGCGGGCAGCGGGCTGACCGCGACGGCAACGGCCGCGGCGCCCGTGCCCAGATCGGGTGACAAGGTGACCGGCCGGGTCGACGGCCACACGTACGTACTGCTCGGGCCGAGTGTCTTCGGCGTCACCGTGCAGCAGGACCCGCTCGCCTACCACGCGTCCAAGCTCGCGGACGGGACGGTCCGCGGGCACTGGACCTACCAGTACTACGAAGCGGGCGCGCTCACCAGCTTCAGTGGCCCGGTGACCTGCCTGACCGTCCGTGGCAACCGGGCCTGGATCGGCGGGCCGATCACGGCCTCGAGCGATCCGGCGCAGATCGGCATGGGCGCGTGGTGGCAGGTGGCGGACAACGGCACCGGCCGCCACCCCGTCGTACCCGACCGCACCACATTCGCCGGCATCGGCACGATGCAGCAGACCCAGGCATACTGCGACACCGCGCCGCAGCCGCACTTCATCTTCGACGTGCAGCTCGGCTACGTCCGGGTTCAGGACCTCGCGGGCGGGGCCGGGTGACCCGGATGATCCGCGCCCGCGCGGGCCGGTGTCAGGCCGAGCGCTCGAAGACGGCCGCGAGGCCCTGCCCGCCACCGATGCACATCGTCTCGAGCCCATAACGGCTGCCGCGGCGGTCCATCTCGCGCAGCAGCGTCGTCAGGATCCGGCATCCGGTGGCACCCACCGGATGCCCGAGGGAGATGCCGGACCCGTTGACGTTCAGCCGGTCCATATCGGTGCTGGTCAGCCCGAACTCGCGGACGCACGCGAGAACCTGCGCGGCGAAGGCCTCGTTCAGCTCGATCAGGTCGATGTCGCTCAGCTTGAGGCCGGCCCGGTCCAGGGCCTTGGCGGTGGCAGGGACCGGCCCGATGCCCATGGTCCGCGGCGGTACCCCGGCCACCGCCCACGACACCAGCGTGGCGAGCGGCCGCAGCCCCAGCCGTCTGGCCTGGTCCGGGTGCGTGACCACGCACACGGAAGCGGCGTCGTTCTGCCCGCTCGAGTTGCCGGCCGTGACCGTCGCTTCCTGGTCGGCGGCGAGCATGACCGGGCGAAGCGCGGCCAGCGACGCCAGCGAGGTGTCGGCGCGGGGATGCTCGTCGGTGTCGACCGTGACGCCACCCTTGCGCGTTCGCACGGTCACCGGCACGATCTCCTCGGCGAAGATCCCCGCGCGCTGTGCGGCGACGGCCCGCTGATGGGAGCGCAGCGCGACCTCGTCCTGCTCCGTGCGGCTGATGCGGTAGTCGCGGCGCAGGTTCTCCGCGGTCGCCAGCATCCCGCCGGGCACGGGGTGGTTCTTGCCGCCGGCGGTCGTGCGGCCCCGCGCCAGCGTGTCGTGCAGGAGGACGCCCTCGCCGCGCGCACCCCAGCGCATCGAGGTGGAGTAGAAGGCCGCCGAGCTCATGCTCTCCGCGCCGCCGGCCAGCACCAGGTCGCTGGCGCCGGTCTGCACCTGCATGGCCGCGTAGATGACGGCCTGCAGCCCGGATCCGCATCTGCGGTCGAGCTGCAGGCCGGTCACCTCGACGGGCAGCCCCGCGTCGAGCGCGGCGACCCGCCCGATCGCCGGCGCTTCCGCGGTCGCATAGCACTGGCCGAGCAGCACCTCGTCGACGTCGCCGGGGCGCAGCCCGGTCCGCTCGATGACCGCGCGCAGGGCCGTCGCCGCGAGCTGCGCCGCGGGCACGTCCCGCAGCGCGCCGCCGAATCGCCCGATCGGGGTCCGTACCGGCTCGCAGATCACGGCGTCACGCATCTCGCTCCCTCTCGCCAGGCAGCCCCGCTCGACAGACCACCAGTATCAACCGG